>JAGOXN010000128.1 GCA_018059685.1 Steroidobacteraceae bacterium
ATCGTGATCTGGCGGGCGGGCAGCAGGCCGTGCAGGCTGAAGCGCTCGCGTTCCTCGGCCGGGAAGGCCGTGCCCTTGTTCAGGAGCGGATCACGGATGAGCTCGCGTCCAACCTTGCCCACCCGTATCGGCCCGGCCTGCAAGGTCCAGGGCTCAAGCAATTGTTGTCCGTTCATGCGCGCTAGCTTGCCTGCAATGGGCAATCGGCGCCACGGCAGGTTTCCCCGCGCCGGCACCCGCCTTTAAAGTGGGCGGCCATGGAGCACGTCGCTTCGCACTGTGCGGCCTGCGCGCACCAACGGATCCCGGGCGGCCAGCACCCGGGCGGGATCACGCCCGCGCTCGCCCGGCCTCGGTACCAGCCTCGGGCACTGCCGTGAGCGCCGAACCGATCGTCATCTTCCGCGCCGGCCCGGGCGCAGCCGAGCACCTCCGGCGCGAAGGCCTGTCCCCGGCAGATATCGCCTGCGTCCCGGCCGCAGCGGGTGGTCCGAAAGGACTCACGCTGATTCCCCTCGACAGGCTGCTGCATCGCGAGTGGCTGCACGCGGCGCCGCGGCTCGAGCTGGTCGGCGCGTCGATCGGCGCCTGGCGCATGGCTGCGCTGGCGCAGCCGGACCCGGTCGCCGCGCTCGAGCGCCTGCAGCACGCCTACGTCCGCGACCAGAACTACACCGAGCGGCCGACGCCGCAGGAGGTGAGCGCCGCGTGCCGGAGAGTCGCAGTCGCGGTGGCCGGGGACGGGCCGCTCGTGACCCGCCCGGAGGTCACGCTGTCCGTCGTGACCTCCCGCGCGCGGGGGCCCCTCGCGGGGACTGACTCGAAGCTCGCCTTCGCGCGCAGCGCGCTGAGCAACGCGCTGTCGCGCCGCCGGCTCGCGGCACATTTCGAGCGTGTCGTGTTCACGGCCGGCCAGTCGCGCCTCTTTGCTGCGCCTTGCGACGAGTTCGGCCTGCAGGACGTGCCGCTGGGGCCCGCCAACCAGGTGGAGGCGTTGCTCGCCTCCGGCACGATTCCGCTCGTCTGCGCGCCGGTGCGCGACGTGCCGGGGGCCCCACCCGGCCTGTACTGGGACGGCGCGCTCGTCGACTATCACCTGCTCCTGCCCTACCAGCGGCTGACGCGCGATGGAGCGCGTCGGCGCATCGTGTTCTATCCGCACTTCAACGACTACGTGACGCCTGGCTGGCTCGACAAGCACCTGCCGTGGCGCCGCTCGCCGCGCGGCCACGCCTGGCTCGACGACGTGCTGCTCGTGGCGCCCTCTCCCGCCTTCCTCGCGACCTTGCCGAACGGCAAGCTGCCGGACCGGCAGGATTTCTACCGCTATGGCCTGGACCACGCGGCGCGCATCCGCGACTGGGAGCGCGCGATCGGCGAATGCGGGCGGTTCGCGGAGGCCGTACTGCGCTGGATGGAGCGGCCCGACCCGGGGGTGCTACGCCCGATCTGACGTCCCGGTATCATGGGCGGATGACCCGGACCCCGCCCCGCAGCGTGACGCTCGCCTGCCACCCGTCGACGCCAGCGGCGGACGTGCGGCGGATCGACGTCGAGCTCGTGACGATCGCGGACGGTGCCCTGCGCCTCCGGTATTTCCTCGACGGGGACGTGAACGGGATCCTGGTGCCACCGCTGGCCCCGAGCCGCCGGACCGACGGGCTGTGGAAGCACACCTGCTTCGAGGCCTTCGTCGCAGGACAGGATTCGCGGGCGTACTGCGAGTTCAATTTCTCGCCTTCGACCGAGTGGGCCGTGTACGGATTCACCGCCTACCGCGAGGGAATGGCGCCGATCGACTACTCCACGGACCCGACGGTGGCGACCAGCGTGACGGACGACCGCATCGCGCTCGAGGCCAGCGTGCCGCTCGAGGCGCTGCTCGCGCTGCCGGGCGATGGAGCCCTGCGGCTCGGGCTCGCCGCAGTGGTCGAGGAAACGGGCGGTCGTGTCTCATACTGGGCACTCGCGCATCCGGCCGAACGACCGGACTTCCACCATCCCGACAGCCTGGTGCTCACGCTCGACCGGGGCAGCGCGTGGTGAGATTCGGCATCGATCGCCTCCTCGCCGAACCTGCGTTGCGCGCCCCGCTCGCGGGTCGCCGCATCGCACTGCTCGCGCACCCCGCGTCGGTCACGGCCGGTCTCGCCCACTCGCTCGATGCGCTCGCGACGCTCGGCGACCTGCGACTCACCGCGGCCTTCGGTCCGCAGCACGGGCTGCGCGGCGACAAGCAGGACAACATGGTCGAGTCGCCGGATTACCGCGATCCCGTGCACGACCTTCCGGTGTTCAGCCTGTACGGCGAAGTGCGTCGCCCGACGGACGCGATGCTCGACACCTTCGACGTCCTGCTCGTCGACCTGCAGGACTTGGGCTGCCGCATCTACACGTTCATCACGACGCTGCGCTACGTGCTCGAGGCCGCGGCCCGGCACGGGAAATCCGTGTGGGTGCTCGATAGGCCGAATCCCATCGGCCGTCCCGTCGAGGGCCTGAGCCTGCGCTCGGGCTGGGAGAGCTTCGTCGGCGCAGGCGAGATGCCGATGCGCCACGGGCTCACGCTCGGCGAGCTGGGGCACTGGTTCCTCGCGCGCCTGCGCCTCGACGTCGACTATCGCGTCGTCGAGATGCAGGGCTGGTCGCCGAAGTCAGGACCGGGTTACGGCTGGCCACTCGGACGGCGCACCTGGGTGAATCCGAGCCCGAACGCGCCGAACCTGTGGATGGCCCGGTGCTACCCGGGCACCGTCATGCTCGAGGGCACGACGTTGTCGGAGGGCCGCGGTACGACGCGCCCGCTCGAACTCTTCGGCGCACCGGACCTGGACGTCGCGGCCCTGCTGCGCGAGATGGAACGACTCGCCCCGAAGTGGCTGCGTGGCTGTCGGCTGCGACCCTGCTGGTTCGAGCCGACCTTCCACAAGCACGCCGGCCGCCTGTGCGCAGGTCTCCAGGTGCACGTCGAGCCCGGCGCCTATCGTCACGGTCAGTTTCGCCCATGGCGCCTGCAGGCCCTCGCGTTCAAGGCCCTGCGTCGCCTGCGACCGGACTATGAACTGTGGCGCGACTTTCCGTACGAGTACGAGCGGGATCGCCTCGCCATCGACCTGATCAATGGCAGCGAACTGCTGCGCCGCTGGGTCGACGACCCGACGGCCGTGCCCGCGGATCTCGAGGCGCTCGCCGAGGCCGACGAGCGGGCCTGGCTCGGGGAGCGCGAGTCCGTGATGATTTACCGCTGACACGGGCCACATGGACCCCGGACCAGACAGCTTCGACCTGCTCGTCGTCGGCGGCGGCATCAACGGCGCGGGCATCGCCCGCGACGCCGCCGGCCGCGGGCTCTCGGTGCTGCTGTCCGAGCAGCACGACCTCGCCGCCCACACCTCGTCCTGCAGCACCAAGCTCATCCACGGCGGCCTGCGCTACCTCGAGTACTACGACTTCGGGCTCGTTCGCAAGTCGCTTCGCGAGCGCGAGATCCTCATCGCGGCCGCCCCGCACATCGTCTGGCCGCTGTGCTTCGTGCTGCCTCACGACCGCCACCTGCGCCCGGCATGGATGATCCGCGCCGGTCTCTTCCTCTACGACCATCTGGCGCGGCGTCGCAGGCTGCCGGGATCGGAGGCCATCGACCTCGCCACCCATCCGGCCGGCGCGCCGCTCGAGCGGCGCTACTCCCGCGGCTTCACCTACTCGGACGCGTGGGTCGACGACGCGCGGCTCGTCGTGCTCACGGCTCTCGACGCGCAGGAGCGCGGTGCCGTCGTACTGCCGCGCACGCGCTGCGAGACGCTGCGCCGCGACGGCGCATCCTGGACCGCGAGCCTCGTCCATGCGGATGGATCCCGCAGGACCGTCCGCGCCCGCGCCGTCGCGAATGCGACGGGCCCCTGGGTCGCGCGGTTCCTCGACGAAGCCTCGCCGGTCCGTGCCCGGCACCACCCGCGCATGATCAAGGGCAGCCATGTGGTCGTGCCCCGCATCTACGAGCATCCATTCGCCTATCTCTTCCAGGCGCCGGACGGCCGCGTGGTGTTCACGATCCCGTTCGCCGACGACTTCACGCTCATCGGCACCACGGAGTGCGATTACACGGGAGATCTCGCGACGCCGGCCATCGACCAACCGGAAGTCGACTACCTCCTCGGGATGACGAACCGGTACTTCGCGCGCGACCTCTCGCGCAAGGACGTGGTGTGGACGTTCGCGGGCCTCCGGCCATTGCTCGCCACCTCGGCCGATGACCCGAAGAGCGTCACCCGCGACTATGTGATCGAGGTCGATACGCACGGCCCGCCGCTCCTGTCCGTGTACGGCGGCAAGATCACCACCTATCGCAAGCTCGCGGAGGACGTCGTCGATCGCCTCGCTGCCGGCCTCGGCAACCGCTCGGAGCACTGGACGGCCACGGCACCGCTGCCTGGCGGCGACATGCCGCGTGCCGATTTCGACGCGTTCCTGGCCTCGCTCGAAGCCCGCTACACGCAAATGCCCGCGGCGCTGCTGCACCGCTATGCCCGCGCCTATGGCACGCGGATCGACCAGGTCGTCCCGGCACCGGGTGACCCGGCGGCGCTGGGCGAGGAAGTGCTGCCTGGCCTGCATGTGGCCGAGATCGACTACCTGCGGCGCGTCGAATGGGCCGGGACGGCCGAGGACATTCTGTGGCGACGCACGAAGCTGGGGCTGCGCGTGTCGGACGGCTCCGCGGCAGGACTGGACAACTGGCTTGTGGCGCATCCGCTGCGCCCACGGGCTGCGCGCACCCCCTAGCGCGCGCCGTATAGTAGGCGCAAGCACCCTTCGAGTCCCCACATGCCGCATCTCGTGCTCGCCCTCGACCAGGGCACGACGAGTTCCCGTGCCGTCCTCTTCGACCACGATGCTCGCGTCGTCGCGCTCGCGCAGCGCGAGTTCACGCAGCATTTCCCGCGGTCCGGATGGGTCGAGCACGATGCGGAGGAGATCTGGGCGACGCAGGCCGCGACGATCGCCGAGGTGCTGGCGCGGGCCCGCACGAGCGCGACCGAACTCGCGGCCGTCGGCATCACGAACCAGCGCGAGACGACCGTACTCTGGGACCGACGCTCAGGACGTCCCGTCGCGCCGGCGATCGTGTGGCAGGACCGGCGCACGGCGGACGCCTGTGCGCGCCTCAAGGCGGCCGGCCACGAGCCCGAGATCGCGCGGCGCACGGGGCTCCTGCTCGATCCCTATTTCTCCGGGACCAAGCTCGCGTGGCTGCTCGACAGCGACCGGGACCTGCGCACACGGGCCGAGCGCGGGGAACTCGCTTTCGGCACCATCGACAGCTGGCTCGCCTGGAAGCTCTCGAAGGGCAGCGAGCACATCACCGACGCCACCAACGCGAGCCGCACGATGCTGCTCGACATCGCCACCGGCGACTGGGACGACTATGCGCTCGAGATGCTCAGGATTCCGCGCGCCGTGCTGCCGCGCGTCGTGCCCTCGTCGCTGGCGCACCGACCGTTCTGCGCCATCGTGAGCGGCCACGAGGTTCCGCTCGGCGGCATCGCGGGCGACCAGCAGGCGGCGCTCTTCGGCCAGGCGTGCTTCGAGCCCGGGATGGCGAAGAACACCTACGGCACCGGTTGCTTCATGCTGATGAACACCGGCCGCGAGCCGCAGCCCTCGGCGAACCGCCTGCTCACGACGGTGGCCTGGCAGCTCGGGGAGCGCCACTACGCTCTCGAAGGCGCGGTGTTCGTGGGCGGCGCCGTCGTCCAGTGGCTGCGCGACGGACTCGGCTTCATCGAGAAATCCGCGGACGTCGAACGCCTCGCAGCCAGCGTGCCCGATGCGGGGGGCGTCTACCTCGTGCCCGCCTTCACCGGGCTCGGCAGCCCGCACTGGGACGCCTATGCACGCGGCGCGATGGTCGGGCTCTCACGCGGCACGACCAGGGCGCACATCGCGCGTGCGGCACTCGAGTCGATCGCCTTCCAGTCGGCCGAGGTCCTGGCCGCGATGCAGCGCGATGCGCGCCAGCCGCTCGTCGAACTGCGCGTCGACGGGGGCGCGACGGCCAACGACCTCCTGATGCAGTTCCAGGCCGACCTGCTCGGCGTCCCGGTGGTGAGGCCACAGGTCACGGAGACCACGGCCCTCGGTGCCGCCTGCCTCGCGGGCCTCGCAGTCGGGTTCTGGGGCTCGACCGCGGAGGTCGCCGCGAACTGGCGCGCGGACCGCCGCTTCGAACCCGCAATCCCGCGCGAGGCCGCGGACGCACGCATGGCGCAGTGGGCACGCGCCGTCGAGCGCTCGCGCGACTGGCACCAGGAGGAGTGACTCCAACGGACAGCGCGCGCCTTAGGGGACATCTGCACGGACATTTGTCCATACAAACGGCTATACTGGTCCCATGCTCGAGCGCGTCGCCGGATTCGACCTGGACGAAGGCAATCGGCTGAAACTCACCCGGCATGGCGTCTCGATCGGGGAGATCGAGGAGATCTTCCACGGCGAGGTCTGGATCTTTCCCGACGTCTTCAGGATGCGCGGTGGCGAGCGCTGGATTCGCCCGATCAGTGCGAGGTACATGCATGCAAAAGAGATCCGGCACTTCCAGGCGGAAGTTGCCCATCGTCGGGACTGACCGGCGCGCGGCGGGGTTCGTCGGTCGTGCGGACCTGAGCCGCTACGACTTGAGTGTCCTGCGGCCGGCCCGGTTCGAGTTCGCACCGAAGTCTGCACGCCTGAACATGCGCTTGCCCGAAGAACTGCTTGCGGCGGTCAAGGACGCCGCAGCGGAGAGCGGCGTGCCGTATCAGCGGTACATCCGTCAGGTGCTCGAACGCGCTCTCGGTACATCGAAATAGTCGTATGGGCCGGACGATCGCGCTCGCGACACCAGTATTCTTCCTGATGATCGTGCTCGAGTACGCGATCGGCAGGATGCGCGGTCGCAGCAACTACCGGGTCAACGACGCGATCAGCAGCTTGAGCCTGGGGGTGATGAGCCAGGTCGTGAATCTCTTCACGCGGCTCCTGGGGCTCGGCATCTACGTCGCCGTGTACTCGGCTGCGGCCGTGTGGCAACTGCCCGCCGGCGAGTGGTGGGTCTGGGTGCTCGGCGTGGTCTTCTACGACTTCTGCTACTACTGGAATCACCGGCTCGGCCACGAAAGCGCGGTGTTCTGGGCCTCGCACGTCGTGCACCACCAGAGCCAGGAATACAACCTCTCGACCGCGCTGCGGCAGACGAGCTCGGGCGCGCTGCTCGGGTGGATCTTCTACCTGCCGATGGCGATCGCGGGCGTTCCGCCCGAGGTGTTCGTCGTCGCGGCCATCATCGACCTCCTCTACCAGTTCTGGATCCACACCGAGCAGGTGGGCAAGCTCGGCTGGTTCGATCGCTGGTTCGCCTCGCCGTCGAATCACCGCGTGCATCATGCCGTCAACGACCGCTACGTCGACCGCAACTACGGCGGGATCTTCATGATCTGGGATCGCCTGTTCGGCACCTTCG
>JAGOXN010000129.1 GCA_018059685.1 Steroidobacteraceae bacterium
CGATCGCGCCGCTCGACCTCGAGCGGGCCGACGCGGGACACTACGGCGCGCTCGCCGATGCGGTACAGAATGAATTCGGCCGCCTCGACGGACTCGTGCACCTCGCCGGGATCCTCGGCGAGCGCGCGCCCATCGGACACCACGATGTCGTTACCTGGATGAAGGTGATGCACGTCAATGTGAACGCCGCATTCATCCTCACGAAGACGCTGCTGCCGCTGCTCGAAGCCTCCGACGATGCTTCGGTGATCTTTGCCACGAGCGGGGTCTCCGCGCGCGCGCGCGCCTACTGGGGCGCATACGCGGCGTCGAAGTTCGCCCTCGAGGGCCTGATGCAGGTGCTGGCGGACGAGACCGACACGCTGACCCGCATCCGCGTCAACAGCGTGAACCCCGGCCGGATGCGCACGCGCATGCGCGCCCAGGCCTACCCGGGCGAGGATCCGGGTTCGGTGCCGCTGCCGGACGCGGCGCTGCCGACATTCATGTACCTGCTGGGGCCCGCGAGCCGCGGCGTCACCGGCCGCCGCTTCGACGCACAGCCGGCCGCCTGACGCCCGCGGCCTGGCGCGCCGGATGCGCGCGTTGCCCGTCCCGCGTGCGGCCCGCCAGCTCGAGCAATGCATCGAGTTCCACGCCCGCGAGGTCGCGCGATCGCCCGCGTGGCAGGTCGCGCGGCAGGACGATCGGGCCCCAGCGCACGAGCATGACGCGGTTGAGCTTGAGCCCCGCTGCGTCGAAGAGCGCGCGGACCGCACCGCGCGGCAGGGCGCGCTCCGCCGTGATGCGAAACCAGGCGTTGGTCGTACCGCCTTCGAGCCGCTCGACCGCCGAGAAGGTCACCCGCTCGCCCGCGACGTCGACCGCATCCGGCAGCATTGGCCAGGACTCCGCGTTGCGCGGACGCAGCGCACGTGCGCGATACTCGACCGGCAGCGCCCGGCCACGCTTCGCCGCGGCCGCGGCCAGCGCCCCGTCACTCGTCAGGACGAGCAGTCCATCCTCCCCGTAGCCGAGCGAGTTCACCGGCAGCCAGCGTCCGGCACGCAGGGTCGGCAGGCGCGTGTCCACCGCGACGCGCTCGTCGCCTTCCCGATGACGCGACATCTCGCCGCTCGGCTTGTGGTAGACGATCGCCCGCAGCGAGCGCGCGCCTGCGAGACGCCGCGTGACGTCGCGCCCGTCCACGACGATCCGGTCGCGGGGACCCACGCGCTGGCCGATGACCGCAGGCGCACCGTTTACGAGTACGCGTCCCGCCTCGATCCACGCCTCGACCTGACGGCGCGAGCCGATGCCATGCTGCGCGAGCAGCTTGTGCAGGCGCTCGTCCAAGCGCGCCGGTCAGCGTTCGTCGTCGGTGCGCGGCGCGGCGACGAGCGTCGGGGCCTGCGGCGCCGGTTCCTCGTCACCGTCGTCGGCTTCGTCATCGGCGGGTGCATCTTCTTCGAGCGCATCGATGGCGACCAGTCCCGTCGCTGTACCAGACGCCTCCGCGACGCCAGGCGTCGCGCCCTGTCCGCACGCCTCGTCCGGCAGCTCGAGCTGTACCTTGATGTCGTCGAGGTCGCGCAGCTCCGCGAGCGTGGGCAGGTCGTCGAGACTCCTGAGCCCGAAGTAATCGAGGAACTCGCGCGTCGTGCCGAGCAGCTCCGGTCGGCCCGGAACCTCCCGGTGGCCGACGACGCGGATCCAGTTGCGCTCGTGCAGCGTGCGCATGATGGTCGAGGCGACGGTGACGCCGCGGACCTCCTCGATCTCGCTGCGCGTGATCGGCTGGCGGTAGGCGATCAGCGCCAGCGTCTCGAGCAGCGCCCGCGAGTAGCGGCTCGGCCGCTCCTGCCAGAGGCGCGAGACCGTGTCGGCATGCTGCGGCCGGACCTGGACGCGCCAGCCGCTCGCGACCTCGCGCACCTCGATGCCGCGTCCGATATAGCGATTCTCGAGATCGGCCAGGGCCGCCCGCACGTCTTCGATGGCGGGGCGCTCATGTTCGTCGAAGAGCTCGACGATCTGCTCGATCGTGACCGGCCGCCCGGCAGCGAGCAGCACGGCTTCGAGCACGTTGGTCAGGGGATGTTCGCTCATGGTTCCGTCCGATTGTCGGCCTCGGGCCGGGCGTTGTCGACGACGAGCGTGACGTGCCGTGGCGCGCCGCCGCGCACGTGTATGGGCGCGAACGGCTCGGCCTGCACGATCTCGATGAGCCCTTCGCGCAGCAGCTCGAGAATCGCGCAGAAGGTGACGGTGACGCCCATCCGTCCTTCCTCCGGCCGGAACAGCTGGATGAACTCGACGAAGGCCTGGGTCCTCAAGGCGCCGAGCACGTCGGACATGCGCTGGCGCACCGAGAGCCGTTCGCGCTGCACGTGATGGTGCGCGAACATATCGGCGCGCGACATCACGTCCTTCAGTGCGACGAGCATCTCCTGCATCGTGACCGAAGGCAGCAGCCGCACGACGCGTCGCTCGGCGAGCTCCGCCGACGCCGGGAATGTGTCGCGGTCGACGCGCGGCAGCTCCTCGATGTCGGCCGCGGCCTGCTTGAAGCGCTCGTACTCCTGCAGGCGGCGCACGAGTTCGGCGCGCGGGTCGTCCTCCTCGTGGCCGAGTTCGCCCTGCGGCCGCGGCAGGAGCATGCGCGACTTGATCTCGGCGAGCGTCGCCGCCATCAGCATGTATTCGCCCGCGAGCTCGAGCTGCAGATCCTGCATGAGCTCGATGTACTGCATGTACTGGCGCGTGATCTCGGCGAGCGGGATGTCGAGGATGTCGAGGTTCTGGCGCCGTATGAGATACAGCAGCAGGTCGAGCGGGCCCTCGAAGGCCTCGAGAAACACCTGCAGCGCATCGGGCGGGATGTAGAGATCGCGCGGCATCTCCGTGAGCGGTTCACCCTCCACGACCGCGAAGGGCATCTCGGCCTGCTCGGCAATCTCGTGGGCCGGGCTCCCGGCCGCCACGGCGGGCGGCGGTGCCGGAGTTACGACGAGCCTCAGGTCGGGCCGGGTCATGCGGTGTCCTCAGCGATAGAGCAGGCCCATGGCCTGCTTCACGTCATCGAGCGTCTGTCCGGCGACCTCACGGGCCTTCTCGCAGCCTTCCGTGATGATGCCACGGACGAGATCCGGATTATCCTCGTATTCCTGGGCACGCTGGCGCATCGCGGTGACTTCCTCGACGATACGGTCGATCAGCGGCTTCTTGCACTCGAGGCAGCCGATGCTGGCGGTGCGGCAACCGTGGTCCACCCAGCGCCGGACTTCCTCGCTCGAGTAGAGCTTGTGGAGGTCCCATACCGGGCATTTCTCCGGGTCGCCCGGGTCGGTACGACGCACGCGCGCCGGGTCGGTCTGCATGGTCTTGAGCTTGGCTGCCACCGCGTCCGGGTCCTCGCGCAGGCCGATCGTATTGCCGTAGGACTTCGACATCTTGCGGCCGTCGAGCCCCGTGACCCTGGGCGTGGCGGTCAGCAGCACGTCGGGTTCCGGCAGGATGGCGCGCCCGGTGCCTTCGAGATAGCCGAGCAGGCGCTCGCGGTCGGCGAGCGTGAGACGCGAATTGCCATCGAGCAGGACGTGAGCGCGGGCGAGCGCAGTCTCGTCTCCCTTCTCCTGGTAGCTGCGGCGCAGCTCCCCGTACAGGCGCGCGTTCTTCGCGCCGAGGTTCTTGACCGCACGCTCGGCCTTGGCCTCGAAGTCCGGCTCACGGCCATAGATGAAGTTGAAGCGTCGGGCGATCTCGCGCGTGATCTCGACGTGCGCGACCTGGTCCTCGCCCACGGGCACGTACATCGGCCGGTACAGCAGGATGTCCGCGCTCTGCAGCAGCGGATAGCCGAGGAAGCCGTATGTGGCGAGGTCCTTGTCCTTCAGCTGCTCCTGCTGGTCCTTGTATGTCGGGACGCGCTCGAGCCAGCCGAGCGGCGTGATCATTGACAGCAGCAGGTGCAACTCGGCGTGCTCGGGCACGCGCGACTGGATGAAGAGCGTCGCCACGGCCGGATTGAGCCCCGCGGCCAGCCAGTCGATCACGACTTCCCACGTAAAGTGCTCGATCTGGCTGGAATCCTCGTAGCCGGTCGTGAGCGCGTGGTAGTCGGCAATGAAGAAATAGCAGTCGTATTCGTATTGCAGTTCCGTCCAGTTGCGCAGCGCGCCGTGATAGTTGCCGAGGTGCAGGCTGCCGGTCGGACGCATCCCCGAGAGCACGCGCCGCGGGGTGGTGGGAGTTGAACTCAAAACGATTCCTTGCGAGCCACTCGCTTGATTAAATTAATTGCTTCAATGAGTTGCGCAGGTTTCTTGGCGATCGACTGACACTCCAGCCGGCCGCCGCCCAGCACGAACCCGGGATTATACGCAGCCCGGACTCCAGCCGCGTCATTCGAACACGGACACATCGCCCTTGCCGCGGCGTACCACGACCGGCGCTACGCCGGAGAGATCGACCACGCTGCTCGCCTCGAAGCCGCCCGGTCCGCCGTCGATCACGAGATCCACCTCGTGCTCGAGCCGGGCCTTGATCTCGTGCGGATCGGTCATCGGGGCAACGTCCCCTGGCAGGAGCAGTGTCGAGCTCATGATCGGCTCGCCGAGTTCCGCGAGCAGCATGCGCACGATGGCGTTGTCGGGCACCCGGATGCCGATCGTGCGGCGCCGGGGATTCTGCAGGCGCTTCGGTACCTCGCGCGTCGCCTCGAGGATGAAGGTGTACGGCCCCGGCGTGAATGCCCGGAGCGTCCGGTACTGCACGTTGTCCACGCGCGCGTACCTCGCGATCTCGGACAGGTCGCGGCACACCAGCGTGAAGTTGTGATTCCTGTCGGCCTCGCGGATGCGACGGATGCGCTCCATCGCCTCCTTGTCGCCGATGAAGCAGCCGAGCGCGTAGCAGGAGTCGGTCGGATAGGCCACCACGCTGCCGTCGCGGATGGCCGCGATTGCCTGGCGGACGAGCCGCAGCTGGGGATTCACCGGGTGGATGCTGAGCAGTAGCGCCATGGTCTCGAGCCCGTCATTGGGCGCGACGGGCGAGTTGGCTATCATACGCGCCCTCACCCCGGCCCCGGGCCCCACCCGCTCCCTCCCCACCCGCGCCCAACGAATGCAGTTTCTCTTCGACCTTTTCCCGGTCATCGCCTTCTTCGTGGCGTACAAGGTCTGGGGCATCTTCGTCGCCACCGCGGTCCTCATCGCCGGCGTTCTGGCGCAGACTGCCGTTAGCTGGATCCGTCATCGCAAGGTGAGCCCGATGCTGCTCACCTCCGCGGTACTGGTCCTGATCTTCGGCGGCCTCACGCTGTGGGTGCGCGACCCGGCCTTCATCAAGTGGAAGCCGAGCATCGTCAACTGGCTGTTCGCGGCCGCCTTCCTGGTGAGCCAGTACCTGCGGGGCCCGACCATCATCCAGCGCATGCTGGGCGAGAACGTCACGCTGGAGCCCGCCGACTGGCGGCGGCTCAATCTCATGTGGGTGGGGTTCTTCCTCGTCGCCGGCGCATTGAACCTGTACGTCGCCTACCGCTTCGACGAGGCCACCTGGGTGAATTTCAAGCTGTTCGGGCTGATGGGTCTCACGCTTGCCTTCGCGCTGCTGCAGGGCGTGTGGATCGCCCGCAAAACTGAACGCACCGGCAGCGGCCAGGCCTGAGGCGACTTCCTTGATTGCCACGCGCAGCGAACGCCTCGCGCAGCGCCTGCACGCTGGCCTCGAACCCGTGCGGCTCGAAGTCATCGACGACAGCCGCCATCACGCCGGGCACCCCGGTGCGGCCGACGGCCGTGGACACTTCACGATCATCGTCGTGTCGAACCGCTTCGCCGGGCTGGGAACGCTGCAGCGCCACCGGCTGGTCTACCAGGTCGTCGGCGACATGATGACGACCGACATCCATGCGCTTTCCATACAGGCGCTCGCCCCGGGCGAAGCCGCCGACTGAACGTTTCAAACCCAGAGGTCCCCGATGCGAATTCAACGACTGCCCCTCGTCCTGCTCGCCACCACCGCACTGCTCGCCGCGTGCACACGCCCCGCGGGGGACGCCTCGAAGCCGGACGGCGCCACACCCGCCAGGGCACCGGTCGCGAAGGTGAACGGCAAGGCGCTCAGCGGCGAGATGTACGACATCTTCGTGCAGGCCATCACCGGCAAACCCGCCGCGGAAGCGACTGACGAGCAGAAAGGCCAGCTCATCGACCAGCTGGTCAACATGGCGCTCGCAGCTCAGGCGGCCGAGAAGGACGGGTTGCTCAAGGACAGGGACGTGCAGGCGCGCATGGACCTGGTCCGCATGCAGGTGCTCGCCGAGGCAGGGACCCAGAAGTACATCAAGGCCCACCCGATCTCTGAGTCGGAACTCAAGGCCGAGTACGACGCGCAGGTCGCCAACATGCCGAAGGAGTACAAGGCGCGGCACATCCTCGTCGAGAAGAAGGAGACCGCCGAGTCGATCATCCGAGACCTGCAGGCAGGCGGCGATTTCGCCAAGCTCGCGGCGGCCGAATCGAAGGACCAGAGTGGCAAGAACGGCGGTGACCTCGGCTGGTTCTCGCTGCAGGCGATGGTCAAGCCGTTCGCCGATGCAGTGGCTGGGCTCGACAAGGGGGCGATCACGAAGGAGCCGGTGCAGAGCGAGTTCGGCTGGCATGTGATCCAGCTCGAGGACACGCGCAGCGCCGACGCGCCACCGTTCGAGGACGTGAAATCCCAGGTCGAAATGTTCGCCCAGCGCAAGAAGCTGCAGGCGTATCTGGACGAGCTTCGCAAGACCGCGAAGATCCAGAAAATGTAAGACGTGTCAAGCCGAGTTTTTCGGTGCAACGGCCGGTTTCCAGCGATGGGGACCGGCCGTTTTTCCTGGTCGCCGCTCCCGCCGCGCCGCGCGCCGGGAGAAGGTTGCACCCGGCGGCCATCCAGGGAATCGCCGGACCACTTGCTGCCGGTCGCAGGTCGTTTCCGAGGGACATCATCGAGCCTGTCTGGACGACAGTTCGCACAGGCGGGCTCACCACGGAAGTCAGATTAGAAGAGTCACTTAAGTCACTGTCTTTGAACAGCATCCTTAAGTGCGCAATACAACTGTGAACCCGGTCACAGTTTCCCGGCCAGCGACTCCAGACCGATCGCCCACCCCATCGCGGCGATTTGACATCTTGGCCCGGTGATCACCGCGAGCCACGCTCGAAACGCGTCGTTCTCGATCGTCGAGACATGGCGCCCAGGTCACTGAATCGTTTCGGCTTTTGCGACAGCGCCTCGCTCGGGGAACTCCGGTCGCCGCGTCTAGGACGCGTCCGTAAGTCTGCGAATATGTTGAACTCTTGACCGACCTGCGTCCTCCGATATAGTCGGGCCAAGGAGTTAACAATAACCTCCCATGTCAGCGGCCCTCGCAATCTGGACGGTACCCCCCGATTACGGGCTTGGAATGAGCGAGAACGTCAAGAAACCGTTGCT
>JAGOXN010000130.1 GCA_018059685.1 Steroidobacteraceae bacterium
AGGAACTCGAGGGTGCCGGCGCTGCGGTAGCCGATGTCCGCGCAGGCCGCCGCGACACGCTCGCTCATGAACTTGCGCTGTTTGGCGGACAGGCCCGGCGCCGGCGCCTCCTCGACGACCTTCTGGTGGCGGCGCTGCATCGAGCAGTCGCGTTCGCCCAGGCAGATGACGTTGCCGTAGTGGTCGGCAAGCACCTGGAACTCGATGTGGCGCGGCTTCTCGAGGAACTTCTCCATGTAGACCTGGTCGTTGCCGAAGGCCGCGAGCGCCTCGGCGCGCGTGACGCTGATCGAGTGCAGCAGCGTCGCCTCGCTGTTCACGACGCGCATGCCGCGTCCGCCGCCGCCGCCCGAGGCCTTGATGATCACCGGGAAGCCGATCTCGCGCGCCATCCGCAGCAATTCGTCGGGATCGGTACCGAGTGGTCCGTCCGAGCCCGGCACGCAGGGAACACCCGCCTTCTTCATCGACTGGATCGCGGAGACCTTGTCGCCCATGAGCCGGATCGTCTCGGCCCTCGGGCCCACGAACGAGAATCCGCTCTTCTCGACCCGCTCGGCGAAATCGGCGTTTTCCGACAGGAATCCGTAGCCCGGGTGGATGCCGACCGAGTCGGTCAGTTCGGCCGCGCTGATGATGGCCGGCATGCTGAGATAGCTGTCGCGCGACGGGGGCGGGCCGATGCAGACCGTCTCGTCGGCGAGCAGCACGTGCTTCAGGTTGCGGTCGGCCGTCGAGTGCACGGCCACGGTCTTGATGCCGAGCTCGCGGCAGGCCCGCAGGATGCGCAGCGCAATCTCGCCGCGGTTCGCGATGAGGACCTTGTCGAGCATCACTCGATCACGAACAGGGGTTGCCCGAACTCCACCGGATCGCCGTTCTTGACCAGGACCGAAACGACCCGTCCGGCCTTGTCGCATTCGATCTGGTTCATCATCTTCATGGCCTCGATGATGCACAGGGTATCGCCCGGCTTGACCTCGCTGCCGATCTCGACGAACGCCTTCGCGCCGGGCGCGGGGGCCGCATAGAACGTGCCGACCATCGGGGCGGTGACGGTACTGTCGGGCGAATGCGCCGGCGCGGGCGGTGCAGCGGCGAGACCCGCGGCGGCCACAGGAGCGACGGCGGCGACGGCGGGGGGCATGTACGGCATCTGGGCCGGGGCCGCGATCGTGTGCACCGTGCCGGCCGGATGGCGGCTGATGCGCACCGCTTCCTCGCCTTCCTTGATCTCGATCTCCGAGATGCCCGATTCCTCGAGCAGCTCGATGAGCTTCTTGACCTTGCGGATGTCCATGTTCGAACCCCCAGGAAGTGTTCTTTCAGGCGCGTGCGGTCGACTGCCCGGCCAGCTGATGGGCCGCCGCGCGCAGTGCGAGTTCGTAGCCGAACGCGCCGAGCCCCGTGATGGTGCCGAGCGCGATGTCGGAGAAATACGAATGGTGGCGGAATGGCTCGCGGGCGTGCACGTTCGTCAGGTGAACCTCGACGAACGGAATGTGCACGGCGAGCAGGGCATCGCGCAGCGCGACGCTGGTGTGCGTGAACCCTGCCGGATTGAACACGATGAATGCGACGTGCCCGGTCGGTGCCTGGTGGATCCGGGCGATCAGCTCCGCCTCGGAGTTGCTCTGGAAGGCCGTGAGTCGATGGCCCGATTCGGCGGCCAGCTGCGTCAACCGCTCGTGAATCTGCTCGAGTGTCACATGCCCGTAAAGCCCCGGCTCCCTGAGGCCCAGCAGATTCAGGTTCGGACCGTTCAGCAGCAAGATGTGTGCCATGCCGGGGAGCCGGTTCCTGAAATTGCCGGCAAGGTTAACGCAAATCGCAGCAAGAATGCGAATTTTGCATCTGGCGAGGCGGCGCCGGTCGCCGCCGTGGCCCGCTGCGGTCCGGGAGACCTCAGTGCGGTTCGACCGAAGCTCGCCGCCGCCTCAGTCTTTCAGTCAGGGTCGGGCGCCGCGTGCGCCAGGGCCTGCAGGCCGGCCTCGATCTCGGCCCGGGCCTCGAGCGGAGTCCGCTGCCCGGCGTCGACCTTGCGGACCGCACCGAGGATGAGTGCGGCCTCTGCTGCGGTCAACTCTCCCATGTGCGCAGCCACCACCTGTCCCCTCCGGTCCGTGAACACCGTGAACGGGAACCCGATGGCATCGATGCCGAAGGCTGCAGCGGCGTCGAGGGCGTCCTGCTCCCCGATCAGGATCGGGTACTCAATCTTCATTTCGTCGGCGTAGGCAATGACCTTGTCGCGGAAATCCACCGCGATGCCAACGACCTGGAAGCCTTCCGGGCCATGGTCGCGCTGCAGTTGCTTGAGGAGCGGGATCTCGCGACGGCAGGGGGCGCACCACGTCGCCCAGAAATTCACGATCCGCGCCTTGCCGTCCCAGTCGGCCAGGGAGCGCATCTGTCCATCCCGGTCCGCGAGCTGAAACGCGGGGATCGTCGCCGAGAGCTCCGCGACCGGCGCCTGCGTGGCGAGCGGCGGCAGCTCCTCGCGGGCCGTGCGCTGCTGGAAGACGAAGAACGACGCGCCGGCTGCAGCGCTCCCCAGCACGATCGCGGCGATTGCCGCGGGCCTCATGCCCGGGTCCCGCCGAACGCCCGCGCGACGTGCGCGCGGAACTCGTCCGCGGGTTTGAATCCGACCACCCGGTACTCCGGGCGCTCCCGGCCGTCCGCTCCGAAGAACACGATGGTCGGCGGACCGAGGATCGAGAAATGCTGCAGCAGTGCCTGGTCATCGGCGTCGTTGGCCGTCACGTCCGCCTGCAGCAGGACCGCGCGGGCAAGTTCGGACTGAACTGCCGCGTCGCTGAAGGTGTAGCGCTCCATCTCGATGCAGGACACGCACCAGTCGGCGTAGAAATCGAGCATCACCGGGCGGCCGGCGGCGCTCGCCGCGGCGACCTCGCGTTCGAGGTCGGCAACGGTCTTGACGCGCTTGAACTCGATGTGGGCCGCATCGTCCACCGCGGCCGCGCCACGGCGGAGTCCCGCAAGGGGCTGCAGGGGATCGCTGCGCCCGGCGAGTGCGCCGATGAGCATCAGCACCCCGTAGACCATCGCGAGCGCGCCGAAGCCGCGGCGCGCGAGGTGGACGCCGCCCGGCGCGGCGCGCCCGCCATGCGCGACGAGGGCGTAGCCCGACACGAAGGCGAGAGCCGCCCACAGCGCAAGCGTGAGCGGCCCCGGCAGGACGCGAGCCAGCATCCAGATGGCCACGGCGAGGAGCATGACGCCGAAGACGGTCTTCACCGCGTCCATCCAGGGACCGGCCTTGGGCAGCAGCCGGCCCGCCGACGCGCCGACGAGCAGGAGCGGCGCGCCCATGCCGATGCTGAGCGCGAAGAGCGCGGCCGCGCCGCGGAACACGTCGCCCGACTGCCCGATGACTGCGAGCGCTGCCACCAGGGGCGGAGCGACGCAGGCCGTCACGATCAACGAAGAAAGGGCGCCCATCACGGCGGTTCCGGCAAGCGTGCCCTGCTTCTGCCTGTCGCTCAGGCCCGCGACCCTCGCCTGGAAAGCCGCCGGTACCTGCAGGTTGAAGACCCCGAACATGCCGAGCGCGAGCACTACGAAGAGCGCCGCGAACAGCACGATGATCCATGGCTTCTGGAAGAACGCCTGCGCCTGCTGGCCCGCAGCGGCGAACGCGGCGCCGGCCACCGTGTAGGTGAGCGCCATGCCGAGCACGTAGGCGAGCGAGAGAGAGAAGGCGCGGCCACGTGAAACGGGCCGATCGCGACCTGCGCCGACGATGATACCGGACAGGATCGGCACCATGGGCAGCACGCACGGCGTGAAGGCGAGCAGCAGCCCGGCGCCGAAGAATGTGGCGAGTACCCCGAGCAGGTTGCCGCTGCGGATCCGCTCGGCCAGTACGTCCGTCTCGGATCGTACAGCGCCCGGCCGCGCAGTGACGGCGGCCTCATCCGCAGCGGCGACCGCAGTTGCCGCCGCCGCGGCGACGGGGGCCGCGGCGGCCAGCGTCACGGTCAGTTGCTTCCTGGTCGGCGGGTAGCAGAGCCCGGCGTCGGCGCAGCCCTGGTAGCTCACCTCGAGGGGGATCTCGCGGGTTCCGGCCGCGGCAGCGACCGGGATTTCGGCGACGAACGCGTCGCGGTAGACCACCTGCTCGCCGAAATACTCGTCGTGCTGCACCTCGCCCTGCGGCATGCGCGGGTCACCGAGTTCCGCCGGAGCTCCGGGCGCGACCACCTTCGTCTTGTCGCGATAGAGGTAGTAGTCGTCGGCGATGTCGAACCGGATCGCGATGCGATCGGGGCTCGGGCTCGACGCGGACAGTACAAACGCCTGGTCGACCGGCAGGAAATCCCCATCCGCCTTCGGGCCACCACCGAGCAGCCCCTTGAGGAAGCCTGTCCGGGACTTGGGCGGGTCCGCGGCCGAGGCCGGTGAGGCCGCGCCGCCAGTCGGCGCGACCGGGCGCGCTGCCCCTGCAGCCGCCGCAGGGTCAGCCGGGACACCGGGCGACGCGGGGACGGCGATGCGGGTGATCCAGTTCTGTGGTGGATAGCAGAGCCCATCGTCCGCGCAGCCCTGCAGCTTGAGCTTCAGGTCGAAGTCGCGCGGCGGGCCGTCAAACGCGAGCTGCGTGCCGATCGCGACCTCGCCGCGGTAGACGACCTGCTTGCCGAAATAGTCGTCCTCGTGGTCCTCGCCGACGGGAAAACTCACTGAGCCGACGCTCACACCGGGCGTGGCGGATTCGAAGCCGAGCCGGTCGCGGTACAGGTAGTAACCGGGCGCGATGGTGTAATGGACGGTCAGCTCGCCATTGACCACCGACGCGTCGTGCCGGAACGCGAGCTTCGCCGGCAGGAAATCGTCCGCCGCGCGTACCGGCATGCACGCAAGCCAGAGGATCGGCACGAACGCGAGACGTCGCGCGAGGTGGCGTGGCAGGGCAGGGCTCATGCGAGGGGCGTCCCGGTCGCGGCGGCGACCCAGCGGAGGTAGGCATCATGCCCGTCAGCAACCCGCAGGGCGACCACCTCCGGCAGCTCGTACGGGTGCAGCTCGACCAGCCGGGCGCGCAGCGCGGGCAGTCGTGCCGCCGTGGTCTTGGCGATCATGAGCACTTCCTCTTCGTCCTGGACGGCCGAATTCCAGAGATATGTGGACCGGATTCCGGGCAGGCGGTTCACACAGGCCGCAAGTGATTCCTCGACCAGGGAGCGGGCCAGCCGCTCTGCGGTCCCGGCGTCCGGGGCGGTGCTCAGGACGATCACAAAATCTTCTGGAATCATGTGGTTATGGTAACGATGACGTTGGTGCCGGCGCCGCGCACGGGGACTATAGCCGCCCCGGGGCGTGGCGCGACCGCGACCGGCGAATCTGTGGCGAAAGTCCCCACGAGGGCTTGAAATTGGCAGATCGCCACCTATTATTAGCAGCCGCTCGGGGTGAGTGCTAACACTCACCCCATTCCATTAACGGCTGAACAAACCAAACGGAGTTTGCAGCAATGGCTGACAAGTTGAAGATTCGTCCCCTCCACGACCGCGTGATCATCCAGCGTCTCGACGCCGAGACCAAGTCCCCCGGCGGCATCGTGATCCCCGACACCGCCGCCGAGAAGCCGATCCGCGGCAAGGTCGTCGCGGTGGGCAAGGGCAAGATCCTCGAGAACGGCAGCGTCCGCCCGCTCGACGTCAAGGTCGGCGACCACATCCTCTTCGGCAAGTACAGCGGCACCGAAGTGAAGGTGGAAGGCGAGGAATACCTCGTCATGCGCGAAGAAGACGTGATGGCGGTGCTCGAGAAGTAACCGGCCCAGCCTACTACCCAACGAATTCCGGAGAACTACTGCAATGGCAGCTAAAGACGTACGTTTCAGCGACGACGCCCGCGCGCGGATGCTCCGCGGCGTCAACATCCTCGCGAATGCGGTCAAGGTGACCCTGGGTCCCAAGGGCCGCAACGCGGTGCTCGAGAAGAGCTTCGGCGCCCCCACCGTCACCAAGGACGGCGTGAGCGTGGCGAAGGAGATCGAGCTCAAGGACAAGTTCGAGAACATGGGCGCGCAGATGGTGAAGGAAGTCGCGTCCAACACCTCCGACGAGGCCGGCGACGGCACGACGACCGCCACGGTGCTCGCGCAGGCGATCGTGCGCGAGGGCCTGAAGGCCGTCGCCGCGGGCGCCAACCCGATGGACATCAAGCGCGGCATCGACAAGGCCGTCGAGACCGCCACCGAGGAGCTGAAGAAGCTCTCCAAGCCCTGCAAGGACCAGAAGGCGATCGCCCAGGTCGGCACGATCTCCGCGAACAGCGACGAGTCGATCGGCAAGACGATCGCCGATGCGATGGAGAAGGTCGGCAAGGAAGGCGTGATCACGGTCGAGGAAGGCACGACGCTGCAGAACGAGCTCGACGTGGTCGAGGGCATGCAGTTCGACCGCGGCTACCTCTCACCGTACTTCATCAACAACCAGGCGAACCAGACGGCCGAGCTCGAGAACCCGTACATCCTGCTGTACGACAAGAAGATCTCGAACGTGCGCGAGATGCTGCCGCTGCTCGAGGGCATCGCCAAGGCCGGCCGTCCGCTGCTGGTGGTCGCCGAGGACGTTGAGGGCGAGGCGCTCGCGACGCTGGTGGTGAACACGATCCGCGGCATCGTCAAGGTCGCAGGCGTGAAGGCGCCGGGCTTCGGCGACCGTCGCAAGGCCATGCTGCAGGACATCGCGATCCTGACGGGCGGCACGGTGATCGCCGAGGAAGTCGGCCTGACGCTCGAGAAGGCGACGCTCAATGACCTGGGCCAGGCGAAGAAGATCGTCGTGGAGAAGGAGAACACCACGATCATCGACGGCCACGGCAAGGCGGGCGAGATCAAGGGCCGCATCGCCCAGATCAAGCAGCAGATCGAGGAGGCCACCTCCGACTACGACAAGGAGAAGCTGCAGGAGCGCATGGCGAAGCTCGCCGGCGGTGTGGCGGTGATCAAGGTGGGTGCTGCCACCGAGATCGAGATGAAGGAGAAGAAGGCGCGCGTCGAGGACGCGCTGCACGCGACGCGTGCGGCCGTCGAGGAAGGCGTGGTGCCGGGCGGTGGCGTGGCGCTGATCCGCGCGCAGAAGGCGCTCGAGAAGCTCGAGGCGGTGAACGAGGACCAGGCGATCGGTGTCAAGATCCTGGTGCGCGCCATCGAGGAGCCGCTGCGGCAGATCGTGGCGAACGCGGGCGAGGACGCCGCGGTGGTGCTGGCCGACGTCAAGAAGGGCAAGGGCACCTACGGCTACAACGCCGCGACCGGTGACTACGGCGACCTGATCGACATGGGCATCCTGGACCCGACCAAGGTCACGCGTCTCGCGCTGCAGAACGCCGCCTCGGTGGCGGGCCTGCTGCTGACGACGGAAGTGATGGTGGCCGAGGCTCCGAAGGAAGAGGAGCACAAGCACGGCGGCGGCATGCC
>JAGOXN010000013.1 GCA_018059685.1 Steroidobacteraceae bacterium
GCCCTCGTGCGCGTGTTCGTTGCCGCGATTCGACGCCGCTGAGCCGACTCAGCCCTTGCCGCGTGAGAGATACGCACCGGTGCGCGTGTCGACGCGAATGACCTCGCCCTCGCTGATGAAGAGCGGAACGCGGACCACGGCGCCGGTCTCGAGTTTCGCCGGTTTCTGGCCGCCCGTCGCCGTGTCGCCACGCACGCCCGGATCCGTCTCGACGATCTTGAGTTCCACGTGCGCCGGTGCATTCACGACCAGCGGCTCGCCGTTCCATAGCATCACGTTGCACGTCGTGCCGTCCTTGAGCCACATCGCGGCGTCACCCATGGCCTCCTTGCCGGCGGTGAACTGCTCGAAGGTGTCCGGCACCATGAAATGCCAGAAGGCGCCGTCGTTGTAGAGATACTGCATCTCGGTCTCGACGACGTCGGCTGCCTCGACCGAGTCGCCGGACCTGAAGTTGCGCTCGAGCGTCCGGCCGCTCTTCAGGTTGCGGATGCGCACGCGGTTGAACGCCTGGCCCTTGCCGGGCTTGACGAACTCGTTTTCGACGATCGTGTACGGATCGCCGTCGAGGATGATCTTGAGCCCGGAGCGGAATTCGTTGGTGCTGTAGCTGGCCATGGGTGCTGGGACCGGAGGGTGACGCCTGCTGTGCCGCCGGTGGCGGGCCGCGACCGTCGCGACGAAGCCGCGCATGGTACCCGTAAAGTGCCTCGATCGTCAGCCCCGCCCCCCGGGACAGGTCCATCTGCCATCGACACCCCGCCGCTGGAGAGCACGGTTACCGGCCGGCAGCCAATGGTCTGGTCGCTGACAGGAGGGTGCCACCTGCGTCACGTCTGGACCCGAAACCCCGGTGCTATAGTCCCGGCGCCTTCGTTTCAGCGCGGCACCGGCCACACCCGGGGTCGCGAGAGGAATTCGCGTGGCCGAATCGGATGCCGTCCCGCTGGTCATCCTGTCCAGACAGCAGGACCCGGTGGAGATCATCAACAGCACGCTCCGCAACGCGGGGCACCCGGTGCACTGCCAGTGGGTGCGGGACCTCGCAGCACTTGGCGAGGCGCTGGGCGCGACCTCGCCGCGCCTCATGTTCCTCTGCGTGCCCGACGGCGAGGAGACCGAGGGGGCACTCGAGGTGCGCAAGCGCCTCGCCACGCAGGTCCCGGCGATCCTCGTGCGCGAGTCGGTCGTCGAGGCGGACCTGCTGCGCGCGCTCGAGCTCGGCGCGCAGGACGTCGTGACGCTGCAGTCGCGCCCGCGCCTGGCGGCGGTGGCGGTGCGGGAACTGCATGCCTCGCGCCTCGATCGCGCGCTGGCAGGCACCCTCGCGTCGGCGCGGCAGTATCGCGACCAGATGCGGGCATTCATGACGGGATCGACCGACGCGATTGCCCACGTCC
Source organism: Steroidobacteraceae bacterium (assembly GCA_018059685.1). Taxonomy (GTDB): domain Bacteria; phylum Pseudomonadota; class Gammaproteobacteria; order Steroidobacterales; family Steroidobacteraceae; genus RPQJ01. Next base: position 1,401 of record JAGOXN010000013.1, read on the forward strand.
AGGAGGGCATCGTCATCGACGTCAACCCGGCCTGGATCGAGTTGCTCGGCCACGAGGACGCGTCCGCACTGCTCGGGCAGCCGTTGATGGACCTGTTTCACCAGCGCAGCCATTCGGCACTCAAAGGGGCACTGGTCGCCGCCGCGCAGGGGCGCTGGGCGGACCATACGCTCAATGCGGTAGCCCTGCTGCCCGGCGGCACCGAGTTGCCGATGGACGTCGAGTTCGAGCAGTTCGAACATGACGGCGAGCCCGCGGTACGGCTGCGCGTTCCGACCCAGACGCGCGACGTCGAGAGCCTGACCCGCCAGCTCGAGGAAGCCCTGCGCTTCGACACGGCCACGGGACTTCTCAAGCGCGCGTCATTCATGGAGCAGGCAACCGACCAGCTCGCGCACGTCGTGAAGGCCGGCCTGCGCGCGATCGTCTACTTCGAGCCGGACAAGGTCGCGACGCTCGAGGGCGAGATCGGTCCGCTCGCCATGGAATCGCTCATGGAGCAACTGGGCGCGCAGTTGCGCTCGCACGCCCAGCCGGGCGACGTCGCGAGCCGCCTCGCGGCGACGGGCTTCGCGATGCTCGTCGAACGTGGCAACACCCGCGACCTCGACGCATGGATCGCGAGGGTCCTGCAACGCACGGCCGAGCACGTCTTCAGGACCGGCGAGGATTCGGTGAGCCTCACGCTCAGCGCCGGCGCGACGCTGTGCAACTCCCAGGGCGACACGCTCGGGGCGCCCCTCGAGTCGTCGATCCGGGCCTGCCGGTCGGCCGCGGGCGCAGGCGGCAACCGCCTCCTGCGGCCCGAGGCGGCGTCTGATGAGCCGGAGATCGCGGAGGCCGACCGCACCTGGGCCGGTCGGATCAAGTCGGCGCTGATGGCGAATCGCTTCCGCCTGGTGCAGCAGCCGATCGCAAGCCTGGTCGGCGAGGGCTCGGCGATGTTCGACCTGGTCGTGCGCATGCTGGACGAGAAAGGAACGGAGGTCCTGCCGTCGGAGTTCGTCGCCGCGGCACGGCGCACGGACCTGATGAAGAACATCGACCGCTGGGTCGTGGGGGCCGCCATGTCGTTCTGCGCCGCCCGCAAGCCGCATCGCGTGTTCGTGCGCCTTTCGCGCGACTCGATGCGCGACCAGACGCTCGGCACGTGGCTCAAGCAGCAGCTCAAGGCCTCGGGCGTGGAACCGGAGCGCATCGTCGTCGAACTGAGCGAGGAACTTCTCACGCAGAACCTGAAGGAAGCGAAGGAACTGCGGGCGCTGCTGCACCACCTCGGCTGCGAGTTCGCCGTGGAGAATTTCGGCTGCGGACGCGACCCTCTGCAGCTCCTGAGCCACCTGCCCGTCAATTACGTGAAGATCGACGGATCTCTGATGCAGGGCCTCGCGAATGACCGCTCGCTGCAGGAGCAGGTCAAGGCCCTCGTCGACCAGGCGCGCGAGCGCAGGATCACGACCATCGCCGAGCGCGTCGAGGACGCAAACACGATGGCCGTCCTGTGGCAGCTCGGCATCGAGTTCATCCAGGGTTACTTCGTCAGCAGTCCCGAGGAAGTCGTGCTCGGGGCCTGATGCGTGCCGCGGCTCAGCCGCCCTCGACGTCCAGGCTTTCCACCTTGCGCCAGCCGCGCGGCAACGATGCACCTCGCTGGCCGCGCTCGCCCCGGTATCCGCCCAGCTCCTTGTAGGAAAGCCCCATCTGCCGCCCGCCCGACGCCACCTTCAGCGTCTGCCCGCTGGCGATGACCGCGATCGCGACCAGTGATTCCTCGCCGCTCGCGGCCCGTTTCGACGGGATGCCGAAGATCTTGTTGCCCTTGCCCCTGGGCAGCTCCGGGAGTTCGGCCATCGGGAACGCCAGCAGGCGTCCGTCGCTGTTCACGGCCGCGACGAGCGCATTCTCGCCGGCCGGGACCGGCGACGGGACCAGCACGCCGGCTCCGTCGGGCACCTTCAGCACGGCCTTGCCGCTGCGGTTGCGGCTCAGCAGTTCCGCGAGCCGCACCACGAACCCGTAGCCCGCACTGCTCGCGAGCACCCAGCGATCATCCGGCTCGCCGATGAGCACGCCGTGGAAAGTCGCTCCGTCGGGCGGGTCGAGGCGACCCGAGAGCGGCTCGCCCTGGCCGCGCGCCGACGGCAAGGTGTGTGCCGCCAGGCTGTAGGCCCGGCCGGTACTGTCGAGGAACACGGCCTGCTGCGTGCTGCGCCCGCGCGCCGCGGCGCGGTACTCGTCCCCGGTCTTGTAGGCCAGCGCGTGCGGATCGATGTCGTGCCCTTTCGCGGCGCGCACCCAGCCGCTGCGCGACAGGACGATGGTCACCGGCTCGCTCGCGACGAGCTCGGTTTCGGCGATGGCCTGCGCCGCAGCCCGTTCCACCAGCCGGCTGCGCCGGGCATCCCCGTACTTCTCCGCATCCGCCAGGATCTCGTCGCGCACCAGCCGCTTCAGGCGTGCCTTGCTCGCGAGCGTCTTCGTGAGTTCGTCGCGCTCCGCCGCGAGCTTCTGCTGCTCGCCGCGTATCTTCATTTCCTCGAGCTTCGCGAGGTGGCGCAGCTTCGTCTCGAGGATGGCCTCGGCCTGCGCCTCGGACAGCTCGAACCGGGCGATCAGGGCCGCCCTGGGGTCATCCTCGTAGCGGACGATGCGGATGACCTCGTCCAGGTTCAGGTACGCAACGAGCAGCCCATCGAGTATGTGCAGGCGCCCGTTGACCTTCTCCAGACGATGCGTGAGCCGGCGCGTGACCGTCTCGACGCGGAACGAGAGCCATTCCTCGAGCAACGGCTTGAGGCCCAGCACCCGCGGCAGCCCGTCGCGCGCGATGACGTTCAGGTTGACCCGGTAGCTGCGCTCGAGGTCGGTCGTGGCGAAGAGGTGCGCCATCACCTGCTCGACGTCGACGCGATTCGAGCGCGGCGTGATGACGAGCCGCGTGGGGTGCTCGTGATCCGACTCGTCGCGCAGGTCCTCGATCATCGGCAGCTTCTTCGCGCGCATCTGTGCCGCGACCTGCTCGAGCACCTTGGCGCCCGAGACCTGGTAGGGCAGCTCGGTGACGACGATCTCGCCATCCTCGGCTTCGTAACGCGCGCGCGCGCGGAAGGTGCCGTTCCCCGTCTCGTAGAGTCTCAACAGTTCGTCACGCGACGTGATGATCTCGCCACCGGTCGGGAAGTCGGGCCCCTGGACGTGCTCGCAGAGCTGCGCGAGCGTCGCCTTGGGTTCCTCGAGCAGCCGCACGCACGCAGCCGCGACCTCGCGCAGGTTGTGCGGCGGAATGTCGGTGGACATGCCGACGGCGATACCAGTCGCACCGTTCAGCAGCACGTTGGGCAGGCGGGCCGGCAGCAGCGCCGGCTCCTCGAGCGTCCCGTCGAAGTTTGGCGCCCAGTCGACGGTGCCGTCACCGAGTTCCGCGAGCAGGACCTCTGCGTAGCGCGTGAGCCTCGACTCCGTGTAACGCATCGCCGCGAACGACTTCGGATCGTCCGGCGAGCCGAAGTTGCCCTGCCCGTCGACGACCGGATAACGGTACGAGAATGGCTGGGCCATGAGCACCAGCGCCTCGTAGCAGGCCGAGTCGCCGTGCGGATGGAACTTGCCGATCACGTCGCCGACGGTCCGGGCGGACTTCTTGTGCTTCGCGGCCGCGGCGAGCCCGAGTTCGCTCATTGCGTAGATGATCCGGCGCTGCACGGGCTTCAGGCCGTCGCCAACGTTCGGCAGCGCGCGGTCGAGGATGACGTACATCGAGTACTCGAGGTACGCCTTCTCGGTGAAGGCCCGGAGCGGCAGGCGCTCGATGCCTTCGAAGTTGAGTTCGTTCTGTGTCGTCACCGGGCCTCCAAAGCGCTCAGGGCTGTACCGCGGCGAGGTTGCCCTTGGTCTCGAGCCACTCGCGCCGGTCCGCAGCGCGCTTCTTCGCCAGCATCATGTCCATGAGCTGATCGGCGTGGTCCCTGCCCTCGATCGTGAGCTGGACCAGCCGGCGCGTCTCGGGAGCCATCGTGGTCTCGCGCAGCTGCAGCGCGCTCATCTCGCCCAGGCCCTTGAAGCGCGTCACGACGGGCTTCGCCCGCGGATTCTCCGTCCGGATGCGGTCGAGGACGCCGTTGCGCTCCGCCTCGTCAAGGGCGTATTCGACCTGCTTGCCGTAGTCGATGCGGAACAGCGGCGGCATCGCGACGAATACGTGGCCCGCGAGCACGAGCGGCCGGTAGTGCCGCAGGAACAGCGCACACAGCAGCGTCGCGATGTGCAGGCCGTCGGAATCGGCATCGGCAAGGATGCAGATCTTGTGGTAGCGGAGCCCCGAGATGTTCTCCGACGCCGGGTCGACGCCGATCGCGACCGCGATGTCGTGCACCTCCTGCGAGGCGAGGATCTCGCCCGATTCGACCTCCCAGGTGTTCAGGATCTTGCCGCGCAGGGGCATCACGGCCTGGAATTCGCGGTCGCGCGCCTGCTTCGCGGAGCCGCCCGCCGAGTCGCCTTCGACGAGGAACAGCTCGGTGCGCTGCGGATCCTGGCTCGAGCAGTCCGCGAGCTTGCCGGGCAGCGCCGGACCGCTCACGATGCGCTTGCGCGCAACCTTCTGGCTGGCCTTCTGCCGCTCCTGCGCATTGCCGATGGCAAGTTGCGCGATCCGCTCGCCCGCTTCCGGGTGCTGGTGCAGCCACAGGCCGAACTGGTCCTTCACGATGCCCGACACGAAGGCGGCGGGCTCGCGCGAGGTGAGGCGTTCCTTGGTCTGCCCGGCGAACTGCGGGTCGTGCATCCGGGTCGAGAGCACGTAGCTCGCGTCGTTCCACACGTCCTCGGGCGCGAGCTTCAGGCCACGCGGCAGCAGGTTGCGGAACTCGCAGAACTCGCGGATGGCCTCGGTGAGGCCGAGCCGGAAGCCGTTGACGTGCGTGCCACCCTGCGGCGTCGGAATCAGGTTGACGTAGCTTTCCTCGATGCGGCTGCCTCCGTCCGTGCGCCACACCACGGCCCAGTCGACGCCTTCCTGCTCGCCCTCGATGTTCCCCTTGAAGGGCTCGTCCGGCAGCCACTCGGCCGACTCGAGCGATTCGCGCAGGTACTGCTCGAGGCCGCCGCTGTAGATCCAGGTCTCCTTCTCGCCGGTCTTCTCGACCACGAGGCGCATCTCGAGCCCGGAACAGAGCACGGCCTTGGCCTTGAGTACGTGCTTCAGCCTGGGGATCGAGACCTCGGCGCTGTCGAAATACTGCGGGTCGGGCCAGAAGCGCACCGTCGTGCCGGTGTTGTTCTTGCCAACCTCGCCCACGACCTCGAGTTTCGAATGCACCCGCCCGTTGCGGAACGAGATGTTGTATTCCCTGCCGCCGCGCCGCACCCAGCACTCGAGATGGCTCGACAGTGCGTTGACGACCGAGACGCCGACGCCGTGCAGCCCGCCCGAGAACTTGTAGGTCTTGTCGGAGAACTTCCCGCCGGCATGCAGGCGCGTGAGGATCAGTTCGACGCCGCTCACCTTCTCCTTGGGATGCATGTCGACCGGCATGCCACGGCCATCGTCCGTGACCTCGATGGATCCGTCCTTGTGGACGGTCACCTCGATGCGGCCGCAGTGCCCGGCGAGCGCCTCGTCGACGCTGTTATCGACGACCTCGTGCGCGAGGTGGTTCGGCCGGCTGGTGTCCGTATACATGCCCGGCCGGCGCCGGACGGGCTCGAGTCCGCTCAGGACCTCGATGTCCTGAGCGGTGTAGGTCTGGGTCATCGCTGAGGGTTCCGCGGGCTCGCGTCGGGAAGAAGGCGCGCGGATTCTAGCAGCGGCACCGCGTACTGGCACCCCTGGGCATGGACACCGGACACCTGTCCGCCCGGCTATGCGAGATCGAGCGCGATCGCGTCCCGCGACGCCTGCGGCAGCGGCTCGACCGCGTGGCGGTAGTTCTCGTGCTCCATGCCGATCGCTACGGCCGCACCACCCTTCACCGCCGACGCCATTGCGGCCGACAGCTCGAAGCGCAGGAAGTGCACCGACGAAGTCTTCTCGTCGTTCTCGCGCTCGAGGTCCTCGTCGGCGATGGCGTACACGCGCTCGTGCCCGGCGACTTCGACCCAGCAGCGATCCTCGATGCCCTTGAGTCCGGCGAGTGCGACGCGGCGCGCGTCGGGCTCCGGGAACTCGATGAGCAGCGTGACCTTCCAGTTGGCTCCGTCGGGAATCAGCGGGTTATAGGCCCCGAGTTCGGCGTCGATGCCCTCGGACTCGAAGATGCGCTCGATGCGCAGCATCTCCTGGACCTGGTACTGCACGGTCAGGCGATCCTCGAACAGCCACGTCGCGTTGGGACCGCAGTGAATCGTGCGTGCCTTCTTGTGCGCGATGACCTTCGGCCGGAACTCGGCCCGTGCCTTCGCATACTGCTCGAGGCTGAAGAGGTCCCCGGGCGCGAGCCTGCCGCGGCCCGTTGCAGTCGGCGTCGAGTTCATTTCATTCGATCCTCCGCGAGGCCGTAGGCCATGCGCAGCAGCGTGAGCGGATGCGTCGGCGGGTTCGCCGGCCGGGCGAGACCCGATTCGATCTGGTGGCCCGCCATGGGGCAATCACTCGCATAGAAATCCGGCGCTGCCGCCTGGACCCTGCCGATCACTGGCCTGCCGATCTTCATCGACGTCTCGCGGTACTCGCGCTTGACGCCGTAGGTGCCGTCGTGGCCCGAGCAGCGTTCGATCACCTCGACCTCGGTGCCAGGCACGAGTTTCAGCACGTCCCGCGTCTTGAGCCCGAGGTTCTGCACGCGCAGGTGGCAGGGCACGTGGTAGCTCACCTTGCCGAGCGGGCGGGCGAAGTCCGTGCGCAGCAGTCCCGACTTGTGCCGGAGCATCAGGTACTCGAACGGATCGAACATCGCCGCCTTCACTTTCAGCACCTGCGGGTCGTCCGGGAACAGCAGGGGCAGCTCCTGCTTGAACATGAGGGCGCAGGACGGCACCGGTGCCACGAAGTCGAAGCCCTGCTCGACGAGCGCGGCCATGGCCGGGACGTTGACCTGTTTCGCCGCCTCGATCGCTGCGAGGTCGCCGAGTTCGAGCCTGGGCATGCCGCAGCAGCGCTCCTGCGGAATGACCGACACGGGGATGCCGTTGTGGCGGTACACCGCCGCGAGGTCGGCGTCGATGTCAGGTTCGTTGCGATTGCAGTAGCAGGTGGCGAACAGAGCGATCTTGCCGGTGGTTTCGGCCGTGGGCCTGGGCTCTAGGCCTGGCCGGTCGCCGCGCGCCACGCGCTTGCGACCCGAGGTGCTGTGGTACTCGGGAATCGGCGCTTCGGGGTGTACGCCGAGTGTCCGGTCGAGCACGCGACGGCCGAGCGCGCTGCGATTGACGGCATTCACGAGCTGCGAAACGACCGGGATGCCGGCGATCGATCCGACGAGATCCGTGGAGGTGAGCACCTTGTCGCGCAGGCGGGTCTCGCCCTTGCGGAACTTCACCGCCTTCGCACGCAGCATCAGGTGCGGGAAATCGATGTTCCACGGGTGGGGCGGCACGTACGGGCACTTCGTCATGTAGCACATGTCGCAGAGGTAGCAGTGGTCGACGACGTCCCAGTAGACCTCGTGCGCGACCCCGTCCAACTCGCCGGTGGGCGAGGCGTCAATGGCGTCGAAGAGCAGCGGGAAGGCATTGCACAGGTTGAAGCAGCGACGACAGCCATGGCAGTGCTCGTACACCCGCTCGAGTTCCTTGAAGAGCGATGCCTCGTCGAAGAAATCCGGATCCCGCCAGGGAATCGGATGGCGCGTCGGCGCCGCGAGACTGCCTTCGCGACCGGCCGGTGGGCCGCTGTCATTGGCCATGGTCAACTCCTCGTCCCGGTGACCCGCGCGCGCCCCGGGCGCAAAAAAGGGCGGACCCGCGGGGCCCGCCCTCTCGCAACAACCGTCGCTGCCGGTCGATCAGAGGGCGTCGAGCGCCTTCTGGAACCGGTTCGCATGCGAACGCTCGGCCTTCGCCAGCGTCTCGAACCAGTCGGCAATCTCCTCGAAGCCTTCGTCCCGCGCCGACTTCGCCATGCCCGGGTACATGTCGGTGTACTCGTGCGTCTCGCCGGCGATCGAAGCCTTCAGATTGCTCGACGTCGGGCCGATCGGCAGGCCCGTGGCAGGATCGCCCACCGCCTCGAGATACTCGAGGTGTCCGTGGGCATGGCCCGTCTCGCCCTCCGCTGTCGAGCGGAACACCGCGGCCACGTCGTTGAAACCCTCGACGTCGGCTTTCTGCGCAAAGTACAGGTAGCGCCGGTTCGCCTGGGATTCGCCGGCAAACGCATCCTTCAGGTTCTGCTCGGTCTTCGTTCCCTTCAAGGTCTTCATTGACACCTCCAGTCGCAGTCGGTGGCACAGTTCGCCTGGCGAGCCTGCTTTAGACTTGGTCTAACCAACTGCAAATTTAGAACGGAACCCGTGCCGCGTCAACCTAGCACCGGGCGACATCGACCACGATCCGCAGACTCCGCAATGCAGGAGCTGCGTTGACCGACCACGACCCCTGTGCAAGGCTTGCGCGCCCCGGAGACCGCAGTGAATACCAGGAAGGCCAGGACACCCGACTTCGAACAGGCGCTCGCGGATCTCGAGACCATCGTCGAGCGACTCGAGCACGGCGAGCTTCCCCTGGAAGAGTCCCTGAAGCAGTTCGAGCGCGGCGTGCAGCTCGCACGCAGTTGCCAGGAGTTGCTCAAGCAGGCCGAACAGAAGGTCGAGATCCTGCTGCAGAAGACCCCCGATGCAACGCCCGAGGCGTTCGAGCCGGACGAGTGACCGGCAGCGTTCGGCGAACAGTCCAATCCATGCCTCGCGAACTGAACGCGGAGCTCGCCGACTGGCGCAGGCGCGTCGAGCAAGAGCTCGAGCAGTGGCTGCCGCCTGCCACGCGCGCACCGGAACGCCTGCATGCGGCCCAGCGCTACAGCGTGCTCGGTGGGGGCAAGCGGATCCGGCCGGTGCTCGTCTATGCCACGGCCGATGCCCTCGGGGTGCCTCTCGAGCGCGTCGACGCCGCGGCCTGCGCCGTCGAGCTGATACACGCCTACTCGCTCGTCCACGACGATCTTCCCGCGATGGACGACGACGACCTCCGACGCGGCCGTCCGACCTGCCACAAGGCGTTCGACGAGGCCACGGCCATCCTGGTCGGCGATTCCCTGCAGGTACTCGCGTTCAAGTTGCTCGCGAGCCATCCTGGCTCGCCCGCTGACCCGGCCGTGCGCGTGCGCCTGATCGAGACCCTCGCCGACGCGAGCGGCACGGCGGGCATGGCCGGCGGCCAGGCTCTGGACCTCGCGGCCGCAGGTCGTTCGCTGTCGCTGGCCGAAGTCGAGCAGGTGCACACGCTCAAGACCGGCGCCCTGATCCGCGCCAGCGTGCTGCTGGCGGCGTACTGCGCTCCAGGCCGGTCTGCCGCGGAGCTCGCCTCGCTCGGTGCATTCGGCAGTCTCGTGGGCCTCGCATTCCAGGTCCAGGACGACATCCTCGACGTGGAGGGCGACGTCGCGCTGCTCGGCAAGCAGACCGGCAGCGACCGCGCACGGGCCATGCCCACCTATCCGGCCATCGCGGGACTCGAGGCGGCGCGCGCGCGGGTCGCGGAACTCCATCGGGCTGCCGCGGCGATGCTGGCCAGGCACGGGATGTCATCAAGCACGCTGGCGGCAGTCGCGGACTGGCTGCTCGCCCGGCGCCACTGAGCCGGTGGGCCTTGCCGCGGTGCGGTAAACTTGTCGCCGATGCCTCCCACCCAGCAATACCCGCTCCTGTCGCGGATCGATTCCCCGGCGGACCTGCGCTGCCTGCCGGAATCCCAACTCGGTGCGGTTGCGCTGGAACTCCGGGAATTTCTCATCCACACCGTGAGCCAGATGGGCGGCCACTTCGCGGCTGGCCTCGGCACGGTGGAGCTGACCGTCGCGCTGCACTACGTCTACGACACCCCCCATGACCGGCTGGTGTGGGACGTCGGCCACCAGGCCTATCCGCACAAGGTGCTCACCGGCCGGCGCGACCAGCTCGGCACCATCAAGCTGAGCGGCGGGCTCGCGCCGTTCCCGAGCCGGACCGAGAGCCGCTATGACACGTTCGGTGTCGGCCATTCGAGCACGTCCGTGAGCGCGGCGCTCGGCATGGCCCTCGGCGCGGCGCGGGCCGGCATCTCGCGCCGCGTCGTGGCGGTAATCGGCGACGGCGCTATGTCGGCGGGACAGGCGTTCGAGGCACTGAACCACGCCGGGCCGCTCGACGTGAACATGCTCGTGGTGCTGAACGACAACGACATGTCGATTTCCGAGAACGTCGGCGCGCTGTCGAATTACTTCGCGCGCGTGCTGTCCGGCAAGACGTATGCCGCCCTGCGCGAAGGTGGCAAGAAGATCCTGCGCCGCATGCCGACCGTCTGGGAACTCGCCCGTCGCTCGGAGGAGCACGTGAAGGGCATGGTGCTCCCGGGCACGATGTTCGAGGAGATGGGTTTCAACTACATCGGGCCCATCGACGGCCACGACATCGACGCGCTGGTGAGGACCCTCACCAACCTGCGCGACCTGCCCGGCCCGCAGTTCCTGCACGTGGTCACGCGCAAGGGCAAGGGGTACGCGCCGGCCGAGGCCGACCCGATCAAGTGGCACGGACCCGGCCCGTTCGACCCGACCAGCGGCACGATCTTCAAGGAGGCGAGCTCGGGTCCGGCCTATTCGCAGGTCTTCGGCCAGTGGCTGTGCGACGCCGCTGCGCGGGACCCGCGGATCGTCGGTATCACCCCGGCGATGCGCGAAGGCTCGGGGCTCGTGGAGTTCTCGAAGCGCTTCCCGGACCGCTATTACGACGTCGCGATCGCCGAGCAGCACGCCGTGACGCTCGCGGCCGGCCTCGCCTGCGAGGGCGTCCGTCCGGTGGTGGCGATCTACTCGACCTTCCTGCAGCGGGCCTATGACCAGTTCGTGCACGACGTCGCGCTGCAGAACCTGCCCGTGACCTTCGCCATCGACCGGGCGGGCCTGGTGGGTGGTGACGGCGCGACGCACCAGGGCGCCTTCGACCTGAGTTTCCTGCGCTGCATCCCGAACGTCGTCGTAATGGCCCCGGCAGACGAGAACGAGTGCCGGCAGATGCTCCACACCGCGACGACCCTCGACGGACCGGCGGCCGTGCGCTACCCGCGCGGCCCGGGCCCCGGCGTGCCGATCCAGACAGAGATGCAGGCCATTCCCGTAGGGCGGGCCGAGGTCCGCCGCGAAGGTCGTTCGGGCCTGCTGCTGCTGGCCTTCGGCACGATGGTCGCGCCGTGTGTGCCGATTGCCGATCACCTCGACGCCACGCTCGTGAACATGCGGTTCGTCAAGCCACTGGACGTCGATGTGATCCGCCGCCTCGCGGCGACGCATTCGTGCGTCGTCACCATCGAGGAAAACGCGGTCGCGGGCGGCGCTGGCAGCGCAGTCGGCGAGTGCCTCGCGGCGTTCGGTATCGAGCGCACCCTGCACCACATCGGGCTGCCAGACCGGTTCCTCGAGCACGGCACGCGCGATGAGAGCCTCGCCGCGGCAGGTCTCGACACGGCCGGGATCGCGCAACGGATCGCCCAGGCCTGGCCGAGGCCGAAGCCGGCGCGGGCCGTCGCCGCGGCATGGCAGTCGGCAGGCTGAGGATGGACGACGAGGTGGCGCGACGCGACCATGCCCCCCGGGGCGCCGGACGGAAGACCGGCGGAACCGCGCGCAACGCGGCCATCGAGGACGTCCAGGGGCGCAGCGACCCGCGTCGCATCCCGATCAACAAGGTCGGCATCAAGGACATCTTCCACCCGGTGCGGGTCCGCGACCGCTCGGGCGGCGAGCAGCACACCGTCGCGAACTTCAACATGTACGTGGCACTGCCCCACAACTTCAAGGGCACCCACATGTCGCGCTTCGTCGAGGTCCTGCACCACCACGAGCGCGAGATCTCGGTCGAGTCGTTCCGCCAGATGCTCGCCGAGATGACGCGGCGCCTCGATGCCACGACGGGGCACATCGAGATGAGCTTCCCCTACTTCGTGATGAAGCAGGCACCGGTCTCGGGGGTCGCGAGCCTGATGAACTACCAGGCGAGCCTGATCGGCGAAATCCGCGACGGGCTCGAGGACATGTGGCTCGGCGTGGTCGTGCCGGTGACGAGCCTCTGCCCCTGCTCGAAGCGCATCTCGGAGCGTGGCGCGCACAACCAGCGCTCCCACATCACGATCCGCGCGCGCGTGCGCGAGCACCTGTGGCTCGAGGAACTCATCGACGTCGCCGAGCAGGAAGCCTCGAGCGAGCTGTTCGGGATCCTCAAGCGTCCCGACGAGAAGCACGTCACCGAGCGGGCCTACGACAATCCCAAGTTCGTCGAGGACATCGTGCGCGACGTGGCGGTGCGGCTGAACACCGAACCGCGCGTGCGAGCCTATGTCGTGGAGGCGGAGAACTTCGAGTCCATACACAACCACTCGGCGTATGCACTCGTCGAGGAGGACAAGGACCGGTCCTAGTCACCCGCCCGGCCGTGCTGCAGCCGCCCGATGAGTTCCCGCATGAATACCTTGTGGAAACGCAGCTGGCAGGAGATCGAGGCCTGGTCGAGCAGCGCAGCAGCCACCCTGAGCAGCGTCACCGGCCCGTCCGCGGCGAGTTCCGAATCGCGGCGCGATCCTTCCTCGGCGAGGCCCGCCTCGCCGAAACAGCCGCCGCTGTCGATGCTGCCGACCCTGTAGCCGCGCCGCTTGACCGCCACGCGGCCGGACACGACGACGTAGAACCGGTCGTCGATGTCGTCGCTGCGCAGCAGCGGCTCACCGTCCGGCACCTCCATCCACAGGCCCGCGCGCATCACCTCGCGGATCTCGGCGTGCGAGAAGTCGTGGAAGAAGCGCAGCCTGCGCAGCACCGCGAAGCGTTCCTCGTCGTCGATGTCCGACTGCGCGGCCCGCAGCTTCTGGTGGACGCGCGTCAGGTCCGCCGCGAACTCGGCGCCGTTGCGGTAGCGCTCGGCCGGGTCCTTCTTCAGGGCCCGCTCGACCACGGCGACGAGTTCCGCGGGGATGTCGGGTCGCAGCTCCTGCAGCGGTTCCGGACTCGACTGCACGACCTGGCGCAGCAGCTTGCCGAGGGCACCGGCGCGAAACGGCCGCTGCCCGCAGAGCATCTCGTACATGACGGCGCCGAGGGAGTAGAGATCGGAACGCGCGTCGAGCGCCAGGCCCTGCACCTGCTCCGGCGACATGTAGGCCGGGCTGCCGGCGACGCCTTCGAGCAGCGATACGTCGGAGTCGGACACCAGTGCGATGCCGAAGTCCACGAGCCGCACGTCTCCGTCCTGGGTCAGCAGGATGTTCGAGGGCTTCACGTCGCGGTGCACGACGCCGCGCGAGTGCGCGTAGTGCAGCGCCTTCGCGCACTTGTAGACGATGCCGACGACGTGGTCGACGGACAGCAGGCTCCCCGGCCGGCAGTATGCCGACAGCGTGCGGGCCCCGTGCACGTGCTCGGTGACGACGTAGCGGCGACCGTCCTCCTCGCCCGCGTCGAAGATCGGCACGATGTTCGGGTGCTGCAGCTTCCCGACCATGTTGGCCTCGCCGAGGAACATGCGGCGGGCATTGCGGCTCTCGGCATCGTTGCCGGAAACCTGGTGATAAAGCTTGATCGCGACGTCGCGGCCGTAGAACGGATCGTGCGACAGGTAGACGGTGCCGGTGCTGCCGCGGCCGACCTCGTGCACCACGTAGTACTTGCCGATGCGCTCCGGGGCGGACGACGTCGGGGGGAGAAGCGGCTCCGTGCGGATTTCGGCAATCAGGTTAGTGGTGTTCACGTGACGTATCGCAGCAGCAACAACCCGGCCGCGGCCAGGATTCCGGCCATTACGTCGTCGAGCATAATTCCCGCTCCGCCGCCCATTCCGTGATCGATCTCGCGGATCGGCCAGGGTTTCGCGATGTCGAACGCCCGGAAGAGCGCGAAGGCGAGCGCGGCGCCCCACCATCCGGGCGGCGCCGCCAGCATCGTGATCATCATGCCCGCGACCTCGTCCCAGACGATGGCCGGGTGATCATGCGCGCCGAGCCGCCGCGCGCTCTCCCCGCAGATCCAGATGCCGCCAAGCACCGCCGCAGCGACCGCAGCGACGTTCCACCAGATCCCGAGCGGCTCGAGCGCCAGCGCGAAGGCGAGGCCGACGAGCGACCCGAAGGTCCCGGGTGCGAACGGCGCGAGACCCGTGCCGAAACCGAGTGCCAGCAGCTGCACCGGGTCGGCAAGGGTCCGGAAACCCGGCCGCACCTGCGAGCGCGGAGTCTCAGGCGAAATGGTCATGACCGGTCCCGCTCACGGTCGTCGGAATGCCGTTGCGCATGCAGCGCACGCCGGCTGCCGACTCGATCGCACCGATGCAGGCGACGGGACAGGTCGCCGCGAGACCGGCCGCGACGGCCGCGGCATCGGCGGGCGGCAGCGCAAAGAGAAGCTCGTAATCGTCGCCGCCGTGCAGGATCAACTGCTCTCGCGCAGCGGGGGCGAAGCGCCGCGAGAGCTCCGCGGAAACGGGCAGGCGTTCCAGGTCGACCCGCGCACCGGCGCCGCTCGCCGCGCACAACTTGCCGAGGTCACCGAGCAGGCCGTCCGAGACGTCCATCGCGGCGGTGGCCCGCCCGCGCAAGGCGCGGCCGAGATCGACGCGGGGCTCGGCGTACAGGTGACGCCTGACGAGCGCATCCTGCGACATCGCGGGCACCCCGCCCGCAAGTGCCGCGAGGCCGGCGGCCGACTCGCCTGGCCAGCCGGAGACGAACAGCAGGTCTCCGGGGCGCGCCCCGTCGCGTCGCAATGCCTCCGATGGCGCGACGAATCCGAGCAGCTCGACCGTGATGACGAGCGGCCCCCGCACGGTGTCTCCGCCGACGAGGCCGATCCCGTGGCGATCCGCAAGCGCGTAGAGGCCGTCCGCGAACCGCTGCAGCCACGACTCCTGCGCCTCGGGCAGCGACAGCGACAGCAGCGCCCAGGCAGGTTCCGCGCCCATCGCGGCGAGGTCGCTCAGGTTCACCGCGAGCACCTGGTGCCCGATGGATTCCGGCGGCGCCCCGGCCCGGAAATGGCGCCCTTCGACCAGCGTGTCGGTCGCCGCGACGAGCGCCTGCCCCGGCGGCACCTGCAGCAGCGCGGCATCGTCCCCGACGCCGAGCAACACGTCCTCGCGTCGCGACCCGCGCGAGAAATACCGTTCGATCAGCGCGAATTCACCGAGCGGCATGGTCGGGCACGTTCAGGCGCGTGTGGTGCCGCTCGCCGCGGCGCGCTCCGTTGCGCGCAGCACCCGGGCCGCGCGATCGAGCACCGCATTGACGAACTTGTGGCCTTCCGTCGCGCCGAATCGCTTCGCGAGATCCACGCCCTCGTTGATGACGACGCGGTACGGGACTTCCGGGCACTGGCCGAGTTCGAACAGCCCGATGAGCAGGATGGCGTGCTCGATGGGATCGAGCTGCGTGACCGGCCGGTCGATGAGGCCGGAGAGTTCTTCGTCGAGGCGGACCGACGACGCGGTGACGCCGTCGACGAGTGCGGCGAAATGGTCCGCGTCGGCCTCGCCGTAGCCTTCCGCGGATGCGTACTGGTTGCGGAGATCCGCGGCGCCCTGCCCGGTGAGCTGCCACTGGTAGAGCGCCTGCGTCGCGAGCCGGCGCGACAGGGTGCGGGCCCGCCCGGTGCGATCGGTTCGTCGCGCCACGGTCAGTGGTCCAGGCGCCTCAGGAGATTCGCGAGCTCGAGCGCGCAGAGCGCGGCATCGGACCCCTTGTTGCCCGCCTTCGTGCCGGCGCGCTCGATCGCCTGTTCGATCGTGTCGGTCGTGAGCACGCCGAACGCGACCGGCACGCCCGTCTCCTCGGCCGCGCGTGCCAGGCCGGCCGCACACTGCCCCGCCACGTGATCGAAATGCGGCGTGGCGCCGCGGATCACGGCACCGAGCGCGACGATCGCGTCGTAGCGCTTGCTCGCCGCGACCCGCCTGACGACGAACGGCAGGTCGTAGGCGCCCGGCACGCGGATCAGCTCGACCTGCTTCTCGCCGGCGCCATGCCGCAGCAGGGTGTCGACGGCACCGCGGATCAGCGACTCCACGATCATGTCGTTGAACCTGGCTGCGACGATGGCGAAGCGCAGGTCGCGCGCGACGAGGTCACCGTGGATGCTGCGGATGTTGTCCATGCTGGAAGGTCCTTCGGGGCGCTCAGTCGACGTATTCGGCCACCTCGAGCCCGAAGGCCGAGAGCCCGTGCATCTGTTTCGGCGCACTCAGCACGCGCATCCGCGAGACCCCGAGGTCGCGCAGGATCTGCGCTCCGATGCCGTAGGTCCGCAGTACCTGCGCGCCGCGGCCCGGCCCGCTGGCCGCCGGCCGCTCCGGCGAGCGCACCGCCTCGGCGACCTCGAGCGGGCTTTCGTGCGGCCGCAGCAGCACGACCACGCCCGCGCCGTCCCGCGCGATGCGCTGCATGGCGCTGCGCAGGTTCCAGCTGTGCATGTCCTCGCGGGCACCGACGAGGTCACGGACGGTCTCGTTCAGGTGCACCCGGACCAGCGGTACGGCCGCCTCCCCGAGGACACCCCGCACCAGCGCGAGGTGCACGGTGCCGTTGACGTGGTCCTCGTAGCAACAGAGGCGGAAGGGCCCGAAGTCGGTCGTGATGTCGCGCTCGGCGATGCGCTCGACGGACCGCTCCTTCTCCAGCCGGTAGCGGATCAGGTCCGCAATCGTGCCGATCTTGAGTCCGTGCTGGCGTGCGAAGACCTCGAGGTCGGGGCGCCGCGCCATCGTGCCGTCCTCGTTGAGGATCTCGACGATGACGGCCGCCGGTTCGAGCCCCGCGATCCGCACGAGATCGCAGCCTGCCTCGGTGTGCCCTGCGCGCGTCAGCACCCCGCCCGGCTGGGCCATCAGCGGAAAGATGTGCCCGGGCTGCCTGAGGTGCTCGGGCCGCGCGTCCGGCGCGACCGCCGTGCGGATCGTGTGTGCCCGGTCGTACGCGGAGATGCCGGTCGTCACGCCCTCCGCGGCCTCGATCGACACGGTGAAGTTGGTGCTGTGGTCGAGATCGGTGTCCGTCACCATGAGCGGCAGGCGCAACTGCCGGCACCGGTCGCGGGTCACGGTGAGGCAGATGAGCCCGCGCCCGAAACGGGCCATGAAGTTCACGTCCTCGGGACGCACCTTGGTGGCGGCCATAATGAGGTCGCCCTCGTTCTCGCGGTCCTCGTCGTCCATGATCACGACCATCCGGCCCTGCCGGATGTCGTCGAGGATTTCGTCCGTAGAATGTAACGAGCCCATCAGATATACGCTATAACATCATGTTTATATTATAAAACAAACGCCACCGTACCCGGTCTCGCCGGGTGCGTGCCGGGCCCTAGTGTAACAGGCAGGCCGTGATTCCCGTCGGCTCAGGCGCGCTCGACCTGCAGGAGCCGCTCGACGTATCGGGCGATGATGTCGACCTCGAGATTCACGCGCGTGCCGGCCGCGTAGCCCGCGAGGATCGTCAGTTCCAGCGTGTGCGGCACGAGGTTGACCTCGAAGCGGCGACCTTCGACCGTGTTGATGGTGAGACTCACGCCGTCCACGCACACCGAGCCCTTGCGCGCCACGTAGCACGCGAGTTCGGCGGGCACCTCGAATTCGACCCGCACCGAGCGCGCATCGTGATGCCGCGCGACGACCGTCCCGACGCCGTCCACGTGGCCGGTGACGTAGTGGCCGCCGAGGGCCTGGCCCGCGGTCAGGGCCTTTTCGAGATTCACGGGAGTGCCGCTCGCCCAGTCCCCGGCGGTCGTGAGCGACAGCGTCTCGCGCGACACGTCTGCGGCGAAGGCGCCGGGCGCGAACTGCACTGCGGTCAGGCACACGCCGTTCACCGCGATGCTGCCGCCGGTCGCGACATCCGACAACGGCAGGTCCCCGGCCTCGATCCAGAGCGTCACGTCGCCGCCGTGGGGTTCGACGGAGCGGATGCGGCCGACGCCCTGCACGATGCCCGTGAACATCAGGCCCTCCCCCGCCGCGGCCGCAAGGTCAGGCGCAGGTCGTCGCCGATGCGCTGCACGTCGCGCCACTGGAACTCGCACCGGTCACACATGCGCTCGAGCTGCGGGATCTTGAAGAGCCCCCGCGCCGCATGCCCGAGCACCACCGGCGCCATGTACACCACGATCTCGTCGACGAGTCCCGCGTGAACGAATTCCCCGGCCAGCGTCGGACCGGCCTCGACCAGCACCTCGTTGCATTCGAGCGCGCCGAGGCGGTCGAGGACGGCGCCAAGGTCGAGGCCGCCCGGCCCGCAGCTCACGCTCTCGACCGCCGCGCCCGCTTCCCGCAGGGCCTCGGCACCCGGCTTCGCCGCATCGCGCGTGAGTATCAGCGTCGATCCCGCGAAGCAGAGCACCTGCGCGCCTGCCGGCGTGCGCAACTCCGTATCGAGGACCACGCGGAGCGGCCGGCGACCGCGCATCTCGATGTCGGGATCGCGCACGGTGAGCATCGGGTCGTCGGCCAGGACCGTACCGCTGCCGGTGAGGATCGCCGAGGCGCGCGCGCGCAGCCGCTGCACGTCCATCCGCGCCATCTCGCCCGTGATCCACTTGCTCGTGCCGTCGGCGAGCGCCGTGCGGCCGTCGAGGCTCGCCCCGAGCTTGAGGGTCACCCAGGGACGACCCGACTGCATGCGTCGAATGAACCCGCGGTTGATCTCCCGCGCCTCGCCTTCGAGCAGGCCGTGGGCGGTCTCGATACCCGCCGCCGCGAGAACCTCGAGCCCGCTCCCGTCGACGTGGGGGTTGGGATCGCGCATCGCCGCGACCACGCGCCGCACGCCCGCCGCGACGAGTGCGTCGGTGCAGGGTGGCGTGCGGCCATGATGCGAGCACGGCTCGAGCGTCACGTAGACCGTGGCGCCGGACGCGGCGTGACCCGCGTCGCGCAGCGCGAAGACCTCGGCATGCGGCCCGCCGGTGCGTTCGTGGTGACCTTCGCCCACGACCTGCCCCCAGCGCGCGACGACGCAGCCGACGCTCGGATTGGGCGGCGTGGAACACAGCCCGCGTCGCGCGAGTTCGAGCGCGCGCGCCATGTGACGACGGTCGTCCTGGGTGAATGCCGTCACTTCTTCCCGCCGTCGGCTTCGCCGCTGGCCCACAGTGCGAGCTGGACGTCCTCTACCGTGCGCGGTCGCCGGTGCCTGAGCCGCTCGATCTCCTCGTGGAATGCGTCGACGTCCTGGAAGCTCCGGTACACCGAGGCGAAGCGCACGTACGCCACTTCGTCGAGCCGGTGCAGTTCGTCCATCACGAACTCGCCGACCAGCCGCGACGGCACTTCCCGCTCACCCAGCGTGCGCAGCTTGTGCGTGACGTGATTGACGGCCGCATCGACTGCCTCACTCGACACGGGTCGCTTCTCGAGCGCCTTCAGCATCCCCGCACGCAGCTTGGCCTCGTCGAAGGGCTCGCGCGTCGCATCGCTCTTCACCACCCGCGGCATGACGAGTTCCGCGGATTCGAAAGTCGTGAAGCGCTCGCCGCAGCTCAGGCACTCGCGGCGCCGTCGGACCTGCCGGCCCTCGGCCGCGAGCCGCGAGTCGATCACCTTGGTCTCCTCGTGCGAGCAGAACGGGCAGAACATCGCCGACCGCGGGCTGCGCGCAAGGGCTCAGGAGTAGACGGGAAATCGCCCGCAGAGCTCGAGCACGGATCGGCGCGTGCGCGCGATCACGTCCTCGCTGCCGACGTCTTCCAGCACGTCCGCGATCCAGCCTGCGAGGAGGCGCATCTCGTCCTCCCTGAAACCGCGCGTCGTGACTGCCGGCGACCCGATGCGCAGCCCGCTCGTCACGAATGGCGACCGGGGATCGTTCGGTACCGTGTTCTTGTTGACCGTGATGTTCGCGCGTCCAAGGGCCGCGTCGGCGTCCTTGCCGGTCACGTTGCGCTCGATCAGGTCGACCAGGAACAGATGGTTGTCGGTGCCACCCGAGACGATCCTGTGGCCCCGGTCGATGAGCGCCGCCGCCATGGCGCGCGCATTGGCCACGACCTGCTTCTGGTACGCGACGAATTCCGGCTGCAGCGCCTCGAGGAACGCCACGGCCTTGGCCGCGATCACGTGCATCAGCGGGCCGCCCTGCGTGCCCGGGAAGATCAGCGAGTTGAGCTTCTTCGTGATCTCCTCGTTGGGGCGCGCCAGGATGAGGCCGCCACGCGGCCCGCGCAGTGTCTTGTGGGTGGTCGTGGTCACGACGTCCGCGATGGGCACCGGGTTCGGGTAGACGCCCGCGGCCACGAGCCCCGCCACGTGCGCCATGTCGACCAGGAAATAAGCCCCGACGGAATCCGCGATGCGCCGGAACCGCGCCCAGTCGATCACGCGCGAATACGCCGAGAAGCCCGCGATCACGAGCTTCGGCCGATGCTCCCGCGCGAGGCGCTCGACCTGGTCGTAGTCGATCTCCCCGGTCGCCGGATCGAGGCCATACTGCACGGCCCTGAACAGCTTGCCCGAGAAATTGACCTTCGCGCCGTGCGTCAGGTGGCCGCCGTGGTCGAGGCTCATGCCGAGCAGCGTGTCGCCCGGCTGGATCAGCGCGAGGTAGGCCGCGGCATTGGCCTGCGAGCCCGAATGCGGCTGGACGTTGGCGTAACCGGCGCCGAAGAGCTGCTTCGCGCGGTCGATGGCCAGCTGCTCGGCCACGTCGACGTACTCGCAGCCGCCGTAGTAGCGCTTGCCCGGATAGCCCTCGGCGTACTTGTTGGTGAGCACGGAACCCTGCGCCGCCAGCACCCGCGG
>JAGOXN010000131.1 GCA_018059685.1 Steroidobacteraceae bacterium
TTGCCGAATGCGGCGGTGCTGTAGCCGTTCTGGCGCAGGATCTCGGCAATGGTCGCGGTGTCCTTGGTATGGAATCCGGCGTATCCGGGGCGCGCGTCGGCCGAGTTGAGCACGGCGCCGATGCCGGTGGCGTGCGGATTGCGGCCGGTGAGCAGCGAGGCGCGCGTGGGTGAGCAGATCGCCGTCGTATGAAACCGGTTGTAGCGCAGTCCTCGCGCGGCGAGCGCATCGAGCGTGGGGGTGCCGGCCGGTCCGCCAAAAGTCGAAGCGGCACCGAATCCCACGTCGTCCAGCAGGACGATCACGATGTTTGGCGCGCCGGGCGGTGGAGTTCGTTGCAGCGGGAACCCGGCCGCGCTGGCAGTCGACGACGCCACGGCAGTGAGCGCGAGCCAGGCGCCACAGGCGAAGGCCGTGATCCTGGTTCCGGGAATACTCCGGATGTGCATGGCGGATCCTCCGAGTCACCTGTTGGCGCGAGGCGATACACTACAGCAAATTGATGCGCCGTTTCCCGGGAGGCGACCGTGAGCAGAACGTCCGGCATTGTGGGTGTCCTCGTGTCGTGCCTGATGGCTTCGGGCGGCGTCGCCGCGACGCAGCCGCAGGGTCCGTCGCTCCCCTTGCCACCGCAACCGTTCAACGGGTCGGTGGGCAAGACCTATCTCGACTCCAGGCCGGCATTTCGCGCCCAGCGCATGGCGCCGCACGGGGCACCCAACATCCTGCTGATCCTCACCGACGACGTGGGGTTCGGCGCGGCCAGCACGTTCGGCGGACCCATTCCGACGCCCAACCTGGATCGCCTGGCGGCTCGCGGCCTGGTCTATGACCGCTTCCATACGACGGCCATGTGCTCGCCGACGCGCGCCTCGCTGCTCACCGGCCGGAATCATCACGCTGTCGGCAATGGCATCGTCGCCAACCTGTCCACGGGCTACCCGGGCTACGACAACCAGTTGCCGAAGAGCGCCGCGACCGTCGCCGAGATCCTGCGCCAGTACGGCTACAACACGGCGATGTTCGGCAAGCACCACAATGCGCCGGAGGACCAGGTGTCGCCGCAGGGGCCCTTCGATCTCTGGCCGACCGGCCTCGGCTTCGAGTACTTCTACGGATTCATGGCGGCCGAGACCAATCAGTTCACGCCGGCCCTGTATCGGGGCATCACGGCGCTGCCCACGCTGACAGAGGGCGTGCTCGACCAGGCGCTCGCCGACGAGGCAATCGCCTGGTTGCACGATCAGCGCGCCGTGGGCAAGGACAAGCCCTTCTTCATCTACTACGCGACGGGATCGACCCACGCGCCCCTGCAGGCTCCGGCGGACTGGATCGCCAGGTTTCGCGGCAAATTTGCCGGCGGCTGGGACGAGACTCGTGCCGGGACAGTTGCGCGTCAGGTCAGGCTCGGACTCATTCCCGAGGGGACCCGCGTGACGCCCCGTCCGTCCGGCATCCCGGCGTGGTCGGAGCTCACGCCGGAGCGACAGCGCGTCGCCGCACGGATGATGGAGGTCTATGCCGGCATGCTGGCCTATCAGGATGCCCAGATCGGCCGCGTGTTCGACGAACTCGACCGGATGGGCGAAAGCGACGATACGCTGGTTCTATTCATCCAGGGCGACAACGGCGCCGCGGCCGAGGGCGGTTTCGACGGCAGCATGAACCCGATGTCCACGTTCGCGAACGGCACGCGCGAGACCGACGCGGAGCGCCTGGCCGGTATCGACACCTTCGGCGGGCCGGATGCCGTGGGGAATTACGGCTACGGCTGGGCTTGGGCCATGAACGCGCCGAATCCCTACGTGAAATCGCACGCGTCGCACCTCGGCGGCGTACGCAACGGTCTCGTCGTCGCGTGGCCCGTGCGGATCCGTGCACACGGGATCCGGTCGCAGTTCGCGCACGTGGTCGACGTCATGCCGACCCTGCTCGAGGCGGCAGGCATCGTCGCACCCTCGTCGGTGAACGGCGTGGAGCAGCAACCGATCGACGGGATCAGTCTCGTCTACAGTTTCGATGACCCGAATGCAGACGGGCGGCACGAGACGCAGTATTTCGAGATGATGGGCAACCGCGCCCTCTTTCACGAAGGCTGGTGGGCCTGCACGACGCCGGTACGGGTGGCCTGGGGCCCGCCGCCGCCGCCCGGCGCGAGCCCGGCCGATTACAAGTGGGAGCTCTACGATCTCCGGTCGGATCCGGCGCAGGCGCGCGACCTGGCCGCGAGCCAACCTGCGAAACTCGGGGAGATGCGGCGCCTGTTCGACGAGGAGGCAGCGCGCAACAACGTCTTTCCGCTGGACGACCGCCTGGGCGTGGGTCGCTTCGGCGTCGCTGCCGCGCAGCACGCGGCCCGAGAGCGCTACACCTACTGGGGGTCGGGAACCAGCCTGCCGGCCGCACGTGGCGCGCCGCTCATGAATCGTTCGTTCACGATCGACGCGGACGTCGTCGTACCGGACAGCCATGTCTCCGGTACGCTACTCGCGCTCGGGAGCAAGTTCGGCGGCTGGAGTTTTCACTTCGTCGACGGCCGTCCCGCGGCGGTCATGGCCGCGAGCCAGCTCCCGGGCGATCAGTTCGCCGTGATCGCAGACGCAGCAGTGGCCCCCGGGCCGCTTCGACTGGAGTACGAGTTCCGGCACGATGGCGGCCGCAACGCGGGCGGCACGATGATCATCCGTGCGAACGGGCGGGAGATCGGCAACGGGCGCATCGCCCGCACGATCACCCTGCTGCCGGAGATGACGGATACGCTGGATATCGGTTTCGACGCCGACACGCCCGTGGTCAAGGGGCCGGCGAGCGGGGTATTTGGCGGGCGGATCGAACGGGTCGACGTGCTCCTCCCCGGGGTGGATGCCGCGCACTGATAACCGATCGGGCAGACGAAACCGGCCGTGCGCGTCCGGGTTTGCGCAGTTGCCGGGGGATCGAGCGGAAAAACATGAACACGGCCGACGAGTCCAGCCTGAGCAGTTCGCCTGCGCCCTCCGGTACGGCGTCGACGCCGGCGGTCGCGCCGGGCTATGCCAACTACGTGCTGGTACTGCTCGCGCTGGTGTACGTGGTGAGCTTCATCGACCGCCAGATCCTGGCGATGCTGATGGAGCCCATCAAGCGGGAATTCGGTGTGTCCGACACGGCGATGGGCCTGCTGACGGGCTTCGCCTTCGTACTCTTCTATACGCTCGCGGGCATCCCGATCGCGCGGCTGGCGGACCGTGCCTCGCGCAAGCACATCATCGCCGTGTCGCTCGGGCTCTGGAGTCTCATGACGGCCGCGTCGGGGCTCGCAAGGAGCTTCGCGGCGCTCGTTGCGACCCGGGTGCTCGTCGGCATCGGCGAGGCCGGCTGCAATCCGTCCGCGCATTCACTGATTGCGGACTACTTCCCGCCGCAGCGGCGCGCGACGGCGCTGTCGGTGTATGCCTGCGGCGTGTACGTCGGCTCGGCCCTCGCATTCCTGGCCGGCGGCTGGGTGCTGGTCCGCTACGACTGGCGGACGGCGTTCTACGTCGCCGGCCTGCCGGGAATCCTGCTGGCCATCGTCGTGGCGCTCACCGTGCGCGAACTGCCGCGGGGTCATGCGGACGGGCAGCGGGTGGCGGTGGCGCAGCCGCCGTTCGGGGAGGTTCTGCGTCATCTGCTCGCGCGCCGCGCCTACGTCCTGATCGTGCTCGGCACGGCGGTCCAGTCGATTTCGGGCTACGCGGTGATCACCTGGGGACCGACCTTTCTCGCGCGGGCGCACGGTATGTCGTGGAGCGAGATCGGCGGGAGTCTCGGCTGGATCATCGGACTCGCGGGAACCTTCGGCGCGCTTGCCGGCGGCCGGCTGGCGGACTACATGGGGCGCCGCGACGTGCGCTGGTACATGCGCCTGCCGGCGTTGCAGTCACTGCTCGCGGTGCCCTTCGTCGCCGGATTCGCGCTGTTGCCTCGGTCGTCGCAATCCCTGGCGTGCTTCGTACCGTTCTATGCGCTCGGGGCCATGTACGTGGGACCGATGTTCGCGATGGTCCAGGGCCTGGTGGAACTGCGCATGCGTGCCACGGCCGCAGCCATCCTGCTGTTCATCGCCAACATGATGGGGCTGGGCGTGGGCCCGCTGCTGGTCGGAATCCTCAATGACCAGGTCTTCGGACCGCTGCACGGCGAGCAGGCGATCCGTTACTCCATGCTGACGGTGGGCGTGATCGGCGGGTTCGGCAGCATCCTGTTCTGGGGCGCCTCCCGGCGCCTCGCGACCGAACTCGCGCCGATTTCTACGCAGGTCGCTTAGCCATCTTGCCCATGACCCACTTGCCGCCGACGACCAGTACGGTCATGAACACGATACCGAACAGGAGGCCCGCGAACGCGTGATTCCGGTCAACGTGCTCCTGCACGACCGGAATGGTGCCCACGGTCAGGTACAGCATGAACGCGAGGTTGACCACCGTCGTGAGCCACTTCATCACGTGGCAGTAAACTGCGACGAGGATGAGGGCGAGAAAGACCGACCAGCCTGCAGCGGTCCCCAGCATCTCCGGCAAGGGTTGCATCGAGTAGGCAAGGCCGAGGCCGCACAGTGCGCCAACTGCGCTCGGCACGAGTTTGTCCATCTGCACGTGCTCGATCGCAGCCCAGAAGAGTACGAACAGCATCCCCGGCCAGACCTGCACGACACCCACGGTGTGGGCCAGCCAGACATACAGCGAAACCAGCACGACGATGGCCAGGAGCACGAGCAGCCCCTTTCCGGGCGTGAGGGCGGGCTGGGCAGCGGCGGTGGCACCTGCTTCGGCGGCTGATTGACTCATGAAACTCTCCCGTTGATTCTGCGGATTGTATTTGCGACGAAAATCGGCGCGACAGGGGATTCCGCACGCTCCTGCGCGATAGCTCAAAAAGCATGGTCGACGACGGCCGGTACGTCACCGTCCATATGGATTACCACGCGCGGCGCGCGAGGGTCCTCTAGTCCTTTAGGACGTAGGCTCGCGACCGCCGTTGCGCGTAAATGTGCGCGGTCGATTCCCTCGAGAGCAGCCATGGTCCGGTGCACCCGTCCCGTCAGCCTCCTGCCGACCGCAGCTGCGGTCGCTGTCGTATCGGCCGGCCGCTGGACGGTTCCTGCATGAACAAGCTCATGACCCGGGGCGAAGTCATCGCGCAGTTGCGTGACGGCATGACGGTCGGCGTTGGCGGATGGGGCCCGCGGCGCAAGCCGATGTCGCTCATCCGCGAGATCCTGCGCAGCCCGGTGCGGGACCTCACCGTCGTGTCCTACGGCGGTGCCGACGTCGGCATGCTGTGCGCGGCCGGCAAGGTGACGAAGCTGGTGTTCGCCTTCGTGTCCCTCGACTTCATTCCGCTCGAACCGTACTTCCGTGCGGCGCGGCAATCGGGAGCGATCGAGGTAATGGAGATCGACGAGGGATTGCTGCTGCTCGGCCTCAAGGCGGCCGCCATGCGCGTGCCGTTCATCCCGACGCGGGTGGGCCTCGGCACCGACGTGCTGCGGCACAGCCCCGGAATCAAGCTCGTCGATTCGCCCTACGACGACCGGCAATGGGTGGCGATGCCCGCGTTGCCGCTCGACGTGGCGCTGCTGCACGTCGACCGCGCCGACGCGCGCGGCGTGTGCCAGGTCAAGGGCCCGGACCTGTACATGGATGACCTCTTCGCGCGTGCGGCCGCGCGGACCTACCTCACCTGCGACGAGCTGGTCGAGCCGGCCGCGTTCGAGCAGGGCGAGGAGGCGCGTTACGTGCCCTGGGAGCGCTCGCAGACGACGGGCGTCGTGCATGCGCCCTGTGGTGCGCATCCGACTTCCTGTGCGCCGCTGTATGGCTTCGACGTCAGGCATTTCAAGGAGTACGCGGCGAGCGCGAAGGAGCCGGACGGCTGGACGCGGTACGTCGAGCGCTACATCGCCTGTGGCGAGGCCGAGTACCTGCAGCGTGTTGGCGGCGAAGCGGCCGTGAGGCAGCTGCCGATGCCGGTGTTCTGAAGGAGCGCGTGATGGCCGATACGACGCTGGTCGACACGATCATCTGCGCCGCCGCCGAGGCGTGGCGCAACGATGGCGAGGTGCTTGCCACCGGCATCGGCCTGGTGCCGCGGCTGGCTGCCTCCCTGGCCAAGCTGACCTGCAACACGGACCTGATGATGACCGACAGCGAGGCGTGGATCGTGAGCGAACCGGTGCCGGTCGGACCGCGCGGCGACTACCGCGTCAGGCGCGAGACGCACATGGGGTTCGGGCGCATCTTCGACAATGTCTGGGGCGGCAGGCGTCACGCCATGGTCGGACCGACGCAGGTGGACCGTTACGGGCAGGGCAACATCTCGATGATCGGCCCGGACCACCGCAAGCCCAGGGTGCAGATGCTGGGAGTGCGCGGTTTCCCGGGCAACTCGATCAATCACGCCAACTCGTTCTTCGTGCCGAACCACGGTACCAAGGTGTTCGTCGAGGGCGAGGTCGACATGGTCGCCTCGGTGGGCTACAACCCGGCGCGGCTCGCGCGGGGCTGGCGGCTCGACGACATCGACATCCGGCTGATCGTCACCAACCTGTGCGTGATGGACTTCGGCGGTCCGGCCCGGCAGGTGCGCCTGTGCAGCCTGCATGCTGGCGTCACCGCCGGGCAGGTTCAGCAGGCGACCGGCTTTCCGCTGCACGTGCCGAGCGTGGTGCCGACCACGCCTGCACCCTCGGCCGGGCAGCTCGAGTTGCTTGCGCGGCTCGACCCGCACGGGCTGCGCGCGTCCGCGCTTGGAGCCTGACGTCATGAGTGGAAAGACCGAGCGACCATTCCTCGATGGCTGGTTCGCGCAGGACGCGACCGGCGCGCACCTCGTAGGCACGCGCTGCACGAGCTGCGGCACGTTCTATTTCCCGCGGCAGGCGCGTTTCTGCCGCAACCCCGCCTGCCAGGGCGAGCAGTTCGAGGACGTGCCCCTGTCGCGCCGCGGCCGGCTGTGGTCTTACACGAACGCATCCTACCAACCGCCGGAACCGTTCATAGCGAGCGACCCCTTCGTGCCGTTCGCGATCGCCGCCGTGGAACTCGAGCGCGAGAAGATGATCGTGCTCGGGCCGGTGGCACAGAGCGTCGACGTGGACGCGCTCCGGGTGGGCATGCCGATGGAACTCGTGATCGAGACCCTGTCGGAGACGCCGACCGAGCGTCACCTCAGCTGGAAATGGAAGCCCGCCGCATGAGCCGGGACATCGCCATCCTCGGCGTCGGCATGCACCCGTGGGGCAAGTGGGGACGCAGTTTCATCGACTACGGCGTGGTTGCGGCACGCGCCGCGCTCCGGGACGCCGGCGTGGACTGGCGCGACGTGCAGTTCGTGAGCGGCGCAGCGACGA
>JAGOXN010000132.1 GCA_018059685.1 Steroidobacteraceae bacterium
CTGGCAGCGCGTGCGTCTGCCCTTGCTGTGGGTCGCCGGCGAGCTCGCCTGGGTGGCGGGAATCGACGTCGATGTCCGCTTCGCCTGCGTATCCGGCGACGACGGCGTCCTGCCGCTCCGGGATCCTGACTGCGCCCAATCCGGCAGCGGGTAACGGCGCCGCCCGCTACCGAGGTGGCGATCCCCGTTCCCCGCTTCGTTCGCCGGCCATTCGCCGGCCGGGTGCGTTCTTCGAGCGCACCCGGCCTGGCCGATGCCTACCGCTCGAGCTCGGCGGTGCGCACCAGGGCCTGATCGTGGTCGTCGAAGACGTGGATCTGCTCGGGCGCGAAAACCAGTCTGACGCGGTCGCCGGTGCGAACCCTGGCGGTCCCTTCTTCCTTGGCCAGGATCGTCTCGCCTGAAGCCAGGCGGGAATGCACATAGCTGCTCTCGCCCAGGTATTCGGCATAAACCACCTCGCCGACGACGCCCTGTTCGGCCGCGTCCGGGGCGCCCAGTCGGATGTGCTCGGGACGGATGCCGATGGTCACCTTGCTGCCGTGCGGGATCGGCTCGCGCGGCGCGGCCATGGCGACGACGCGGTTGGCTCCGGCCAGGGCAATGGTACTCGAATGCGCATCGCCGCCTTCCAGCGTTCCGGGAAGGAAGTTCATGTTGGGCGAACCGATGAAGCCGGCCACGAAGCGGTTGCGCGGACGATGGTAGAGCGAGAGCGGCGATCCAACCTGGGCGATGCTGCCGTACTTGTCGGTGGCCGCGCCGGTATTGAGCAGAACGATCTTGTCAGCCATGGTCATGGCTTCGACCTGGTCGTGGGTCACGTAGATCACGCTGGCCTTGCCGAACTCGCGGTGCAGGCGCGCGATCTCGATGCGGGTCTGCACGCGCAGCGCTGCGTCGAGATTGGAAAGCGGTTCGTCGAAAAGGAATACCTGCGGCTCGCGAACGATCGCCCGCCCGATGGCCACGCGCTGGCGCTGACCGCCCGAGAGCTGCTTGGGATACCGGTGCAGAAGCTGCTGCAGTTGCAGGATCTCGGCGGCGCGATGCACCTTCTGGTCGATCTGCGCCTTGGGGGTCTTCGCCAGGGTCAGTGCGAAGGCCATGTTCTGGGCCACCGTCATGTGCGGATACAGGGCGTAGTTCTGGAATACCATCGCTACGCCGCGCTCGGCAGGCGGCAGGTCATTGACCAGGTTGCCGGCGATGTGGATCTCGCCGCCGGTGATGTCTTCGAGGCCGGCGACCATCCTGAGCAGCGTCGATTTGCCGCAGCCGCTGGGCCCGACGAAGACGCAGAATTCGCCCGGCTCGACGCGCAGGTTGACCTTGTTGATGACCAGTCGCGTGTCGCCGTACGACTTGTCTACGTTCATGAAATCGATATCGGACATGTCTTGCTCCTCAATGCGGAATCGGTTCTCGATCAGGGCCTTGACGCCGGAACACGGCGCGCCTGGTCGTAAATGCTGCCCATTTCCCAGACGCGCAGATCGACGTCGGCGTCGCCTTCGGCGAAGGCGGTGCCGTGGATGCTGCTGTGCAGCGCCGGATACACGCGGCTGGTGATGCAGACGCGATCGTTGGCATAGACTTCCAGCACGCTGGCATCGAGCAGAACGCGCAACTCCAGCGCATCTCCGGGCTCCATCGGAACGAAGGCGGTCTGGTCCTGGCGGCAGGTCTTGGCGTTGATGGAACTGCGCGAACGTTCGATCGAGAGTCGCCGCGTTCCCGGGACGAAGACGATGCGCGTCGTTTCGCTGCCGTCCGGAGAGGAGAGCACGGTCAGGCCGAACCGGCCCATGTCGCGGAAGACAAAGCGCGCCGCGATGTCGAGGTGGCATCCGGTAAAGCGTCCGGCCACCCCGCGCTCGCCGCGGGCAGTGATCTGCGCGACGCATTGACCGCGCAGCGCGGCGATCTCGGCGACCGGCCGGATCGTCAGCGCGCCGTCGACGTCCAAGCCGAGCTGGCGCGGGACGGTCATGGCCCCGGACCAGCCGTCGGCATCGGCGAGATCCTGATCGCGACGCTCCTGGATCCAGGCCCACTGCAGGGTCCGCTCGTCCGGTCCGCGGGTGGCGAGATGCGCAAAGGCGCTGCCATCGACGTCCAGAACGCCGTCCGTTTCGGCGATGAAACGCTCGTTCTCGAATCGGCCGATGAAATAGTGCGCGCCGACGCCGAGCCAGATCGACACGGAAAGGACCCACTTGTCGCCGAGCGGGAAGAAGTTGGGACACTCCCACATCACCCCCAGGGTCGGGTCGGGCGACACGAACAGCGGCCCGCGGTAGTCCCAGTGCGCACCGTCGCGGCTGCGGTAGAGCAGGCACTGGCCACGCTCCTTGCGCAGCGAGGCGCCGAGCGCCATGTACCACCAGCCGTCGTGGCGGAACACGTAGGGGTCGCGGAAATCGTCGCTGGCCACGCCTTCAGGCCGCTGCGCGATGACGGCCTCGGGTCGTTTGCGCCACACCTGCATGTCCGTGCTGGTGGCACTGCATTGCACCTGTGCGGCCTGCGTGAAGCCGGTGTAGAAGAGGGTCGGGACCCCGTCGATCAGCGCGAAGCTGCCGGAGAAACAGCCTTCGCCGTCAGGGCCGCCGGGCGTAGGGGCGAGCGCCAGCGGCTCGTCTTGCCAATGCACCAGGTCCTCGCTGGTGGCATGCCCCCAGTGGATGTCGCCCCATTTGGCCGCGTTCGGGTTGTACTGGTAGTACAGGTGGTAGCGCCCGTCGTGCCAGCAGACGCCATTCGGATCGTTGATCCAGTTCGCCGCGGCGGTGAAGTGGAAGCGCGGACGATAGGCGTCCGGCCAGCCGGCCGTCGCGCCATGGGAAGAGGGACGCAGGCCCTGAATAGTCTCGTTGATCATCTGGATTAACCTTTCACGCCACTGCTGGCAACGCTCTGGATGAACCAGCGCTGGAACATTACGAAGATGGCAAGCACGGGCAGGGTCACGAGCGAGGCATAGGCCATGATCTGGCCCCAGGCCGGGGTGCGGTTGAAGAACTCCTGGATGCCGGGCATCACCGGGCGGACGTCGGCGCTCTGCACCACCATGATCGGCCACAGGTACTGGTTCCACATGGTGAGGAACTGCAGGATCGCCACGGTAGCAATCACCGGCTTGGAGAGCGGCATCACGATCTTCCAGTAGATCTGGAAGGCGGTGGCGCCATCGAGCCGGGCCGCTTCATCGAGTTCGGTCGGCAGGTCGCGGAAGAACTGGTAGAACAGAAAGAGCGTGAAGGGGCTCGCCACGAAGGGCAGGATCTGCACCAGGTGCGTGTTGAACATCGAATCGGTCATGAAGATGCCGTCCAGCCCGATGTGCAGACCCGGCACCTCGCTCACCAGCATCAGCAGCGGGATCGCGATCGCCTCAAAGGGGATGATCAGGATCGCGATCACGAAAGCGAACACCAGTCGCTTGCCCGGCCAGTTGAGCCGTGCCAGGGCGAATGCCGACATGCTGTTGACCATCACGCTGAGGGTGGCCGTGACCAGGGTGATGATCACCGAGTTGACCGCATAGCGCTGGAAGTTGCCGCGGGCGAACACGTACTGGATGTTGTCGAACGACAGATCCCCCACCGGCAGGAAGGCGCGCCAGGAACGCAGGTCGGCGAAGATCGCATCCGACCCTTTCAGGCTGGAGACCAGCATGAAGGCGATCGGCAGCACGAACACCAGGGTCAGGATGCCAAGCAAGGTGTAGCTGATCACCATGCCGATGCGGCGGCGCAGCTTCTGGGACGACTTTTTCCGGACTGAATTACTCATTTGTTTCCTCCCGCAATGAGCCGACGCTGCATGAAAGCGACCGCAAGGATCATCAGGAAGAACACCACCGTGATGGTGCTGCCGTAGGCGATGTCCTGCTCCCGAAAGCCCGTGCGCACGGCGTTGTACATCACCGTGACGGTGGCATCGTCAGGGCCGCCCTGGGTCATCACGTCGATCTGCGTAAAGAGCGCGAACGCCTGCATCGTGGTGGCCGTCAGAATGAAGATGGTGGTGTTCTTGAGCCCCGGCAGGGTCACGTTGCGGAAGCGCTGCCAGGCGTTGGCGCCATCCAGGCTAGCCGCTTCGTACAGATCGGCAGAGATGCTCTGCAGGCCGGCGAGGAAGATCACCATCTGGAAGCCCATGGCCTGCCAGGCGCTCATGATCACGATCGCGGTCATCGCCACGGAGGGGTCGCCGAGCCAGTCGATCGGCGGAATGTAGCCGAACGATATCCACGACAGAAACTGGTTTACGAGGCCGAACTGGCGGTCGTACAGGAAGGTCCAGACGATGCTGATGACCACCATCGAGATGACCACCGGACTGAAGAAAACGGTACGGAAAAAAGTCATTCCCGGCAGCTTCTGGTTGATCAGCAGCGCGCAACCGAGCGCCGCGCCGCATTGCAGCGGGACGACCATGACGACGAACAGGATGATGTTGGCCAGCGCCCGCCAGAACAGCGGATCCTTGGAAGCGACCGCGTAGCGGGCCTCGCCGACGTCGAAGGTCTTGACTTCCTTGAAGCCTTCGTATTTGGGATTCTCGCGGAAAACGGTCCGCAGACGCGGATACTCGGGATTGCCGTCCGCATCCTTGACCAGCGCGCCGCTCTCATCGCGCACGGGGTCCAGCTTGATGACGGCGACGTCGAGCAGGCGCTCGTAGTTGCGCAGTCCGACGAATTCGGTGGGGTTGGGGGAGAGCAGGCGCTGATCGGTGAAGCTGAAAACGATGGCGAGCATGAACGGCAGCACCACGAAGAGCAGCAGGCCGCCCATGGCGGGCAGGTTCATGAGGAGCGCGGTGCGCCCCTCGCTGGTGCGCCGCCGCCGGCGGGAGGGCGTCCCCGCGGTCGAGGCGGCTGGAGTAAGGCTGGTTTCGGACATGGATGGATCTCCGCACAAAGCGGTGGCCCGGAAAAGGCCGCCACGTGACGATCAGAAAACCGGCCGACGAGTCTTGGCGGCATCGGCGAGGTCAGGACGGGAACCGTTCCGGGCTTGCTTCGGGCTCCGGAGTTCCACAACCGCCTCGCGAGGCCGACTGATTCATCGGCAAACGAACCCGTTCAGGCGCTTTCGGGAGAGGGCATCCGCGGGGTCGGGAGCGGCTCCTGCGCCCCGGTCACGCCTTCTCCCGCGAGCATCAGCAGGTTCTCAGAGCTTGAAGCCGTACCCCTTGTTGTCCTTGATGTTGCGGTCGATGGCATCGGCCGCGTCATCGAGGGTGCGCTGAACGTCGGCACCGTTGACGATGGCTCGCATCGCTTTTTCATAGGTGCTGGTCAGGAAGGGGTAGCCGGGGGTTCCCGGGCGTACCAGCGCGAACTTCTTGGAGAACTCGTAATAGAAGCGCAGCGGGCCTCCGGGCTTGTAGTCGGGGCTGATGTCGGCACCGGCCTGGGTGATCGGGATCAGCTTGGTGGCGGCGCTGTTGGCGGCGATCTGCTTGGGTTCGAGCATGTAGTTGATGAACGCGGCAGCGCCTTCGGGAGTCGCGCAGGTGCTGCTGATTCCATACTGCCAGGAGGCGGCGCCGATCTTGGAGCCCTTCCCGAAATCCGGCGGGGGCAGGACGATCAGGTCGTCGCCCCATTTTTCCTTGGCTTCGGCGTAGGCCCAGTTGCCCATGTAGTCGAGCGGAACACGTCCGAGCACGAAGGACTTGTCGTCGGCCGGCTTCTTGTTGGCGTAGCCCTTGGTGTAGAGGCTCTGGAACCACTTGCCGAAGGCCACCGCCTCCGTGCCGTTGAGCACGCCGTCGGCATGGGTCATCGTCTGGCGGTCGATCAGGTCGCCGCCGAAGCTCTGCATCCACGGCGAGAAGGCATAGGTCCACCATTCGCCGTCGAAAGTGTTGTGCATGTCGATGACGTACTCGTAGTCCGGCAGCGTCTTGAGCTTTGCCAGCGCGTCGTTGAACTCGGCCAGCGTCCAGGGCTTGTCGATGGTCGGTGTACGCAGGCCGGCCTTGTCCAGCGCGGACTTGCGGGCAAAAATCCCCAGCGCAGCGTCGAACTGTCCCACCGAATAGAGAATGCCCTTGTATTCGCCCTTGCCGCCATTGAGCATCTGCGAGACCACATTTTTGTCGACCAGGTCGCCGATCGGGCGGATGTGGCCGGACCAGGCGAAGTTGGCGACCGTGGGCTGGTCCATGTCGATCAGGCAGGGCAGCTTCTTGGCCACCGCGCCTGCAGTCACGGACTGCGTATAGGAACCCTTGGGCAGGTTTTCGTAGACGACCTTGTACTTGTTCTGCGACTTGTTGAAGCCATCGATCATCGAGCGCACCACCTCGACCTCCACGTCACCACTTTCGTGGCGCCACATCGTGATCTCGGTCGGCGCGGCCAACGCGCTGGTGGCCATCGCGAGGAGCGACAGGGCGAAGGGGAAGGCAATTGTCTTGTTGCGCATGAACGTCTCCTAACTCGTATTAACGCGCCCGCCAAAAAAAATGGGCCGAAGCCTCGGGTCTGCTGCGGCGCGCCACCAAGACCCGTAAATCCCGGCAAGTAATACGTATTACTTGCTTGGCGGAAAGTATTGACGACGAACGTGAGGTTGTCAAGAAAAAAGTAAAAAATGACTTTCGGGTAGATTCGGACGCCAGGATGCAAGCAGCGTGGCGTCGCGTGCTACGTCGAGGAATCCTTCACGGACCTGGCCCGCGCCTGCTTCGCGTCGACTCGCGCGACCGATTCGCGCTCGATGAGCGGACAGTGGATGAGCGTCCGCGACGGGGTGCCGACCTTGCCGAGCAGGGCCTCGACGCTCCACCGCCCCATCTCGTAGTGGGGAAGCCGCAGGGTGGTGAGCGGCGGACGCAGATGGGCGGCGATCAGTTCCTGGTTGTCGAAACCGACCACCGAAATATCCTGCGGGATGCGCAGGCCCAGATCCTGGAGGGCCGCATAAGCCCCCATCGCCATGCGGTCGTTGAAGCAGAACAGCGCCGTCGGCCGTTCCCCGCTCTGCCGCATCAGCGACATCACGGCGTCGTAGCCGCCCTCCTGCACGCTGGGCAGGTACCGCACGCGATCCTCGCGGAAGGGCAGGCCGAACTCGTGGAGCGCGCGTCGATAGCCGGCGAGCCGGCCGTGGGTAGCGGGAATGTCGTCGATGTTGCTGACGTAGGCGACGTCGCGGTGACCGCGCTCAAGGAGATGCCGCGTCGCCTCGTAGCCGCCCCGTTCCTCGTCAGGCACTGCGGCGGCCACGCGGGAATCCGCGCAATAGCAGTTGGACAGCGCGATTGGCACGTCGCCGAGGATGGCCGGCAGGCTGATCTCGTGGTGATACATGGTGGCGAAGACGATGCCCTCCACCTGGTGCT
>JAGOXN010000133.1 GCA_018059685.1 Steroidobacteraceae bacterium
ATGTCATCACGGCACGCCGGGCGAGTTGATCGGCCGGCGCGGTCACGCGTTGCTGCGCGCTACGACGGACGGTGCCGTGTGGATCGGTCATGCCAGGCGCGACGGCGGACCCCACCCATTCAAGCTGCCCGCCACGCTCGCGTTTCCCGAGGCAGCGGGCTTGCCGGAGACGGTGGCCGGCGGCGATGACGACTGGCACGAGATCCGCTACAGGGAGTCCCCGGATGGCCGCGTCGGCCATCTCGCCTTCGAGTTCTACAACGGAGCGATGTCGACCGCGCAGTGCCGGCGCCTCGTGACGGCGATCGAAGCGGCGCGCCGCCGGCCGACGCGCGTGCTGGTCCTCGAGGGCGGCCGGGACTTCTGGTCGAACGGCATCCACCTGAACGTGATCGAGGCGGCCGCGTCGCCCGCCGACGAATCGTGGGACAACATCAACGCGATGGACGATGCCTGCCTCGCGCTGCTCACGCTCACCGACCGGGTGACCGTGGCGGCCGTGCGCGGCAACGCCGGCGCCGGCGGCTGCTTCCTGGCGCTCGCCGCCGACCGCGTCTGGGCGCGTGACGGCGTGGTGCTCAACCCCCATTACCGGAACATGGGCAACCTGTACGGCTCGGAGTACTGGACGTACCTGCTGCCACGGCGCGTGGGCGCGGAGCGCGCCCGCGAGGTCATGCAGCGTCGTCAGCCGATGCTCGCGGCGGAGGCCGCGGCGATTGGCCTGATCGACGTGTGCTTTGCCGCGGACCCGGTGGGCTTCGAGGCGGAGGTCGCCGCACGCGCCGCGACACTGGCCGTCGACGACGCATGGGCGGCGATGATCGACGAGAAGGCGCGCCGGCGCGAGAGCGACGAGGCGGCGCGGCCGCTCGCTGCCTGGCGCGCGGATGAACTGACGCACATGCATCGTAACTTCTATGGCTTCGACCCGAGCTACCATGTCGCGCGCTACCACTTCGTGCTGAAGAGCCCGCATTCGTGGACGCCGCGGCACCTCGCCCGACATCGCGATCTCGGCTTCGACGACGCAACCGTCCCGCCCGCGAGGCGGGCAATGTCGTCCGCGGCCGCCAAGCGGCCATAGAGGCCGCGAAGCAGGGCAGGCTGTGCCCGGTGGGTGACAGGCGGGATTGGTCCGCGGTCGCCGCAAACGAGCCCCCTTGAAAGTGCTGCCGGCCGGAAGGGTTTCGAGGAGGACAGCTGGGACCAGTCATGCGATAATGAGAACCACTCGCATTGATGTCATCTACGACAGGGTTCCTGGTGACACGCGGAAACTCCATCCGGGTAGCTTTCATTACGCTGGCACTGCTGGCCGGGCCTGGCCTTCAGGCTCAGGCCATGACCGATGGCGACAGCGGCGATGTCGAAACCGCCTGGCGGCTGCTGGATTACATAGCTGTCGATTACGGAGCGGCCGTGGCGGATGGCGTCGTGACCGACGCGGTCGAGTACGGCGAACAGGTGGAGTTTGCGCAGACTGCGGCGACCATGATCGCGGCGCTGGCAGCCAGCCCCCGGCAGGCCGAGCTGCTGGCTGAATCCCGGCGACTGCAAAGAGCGATTGCCGAAAAGCTCGACACCGCGCAGGTCGCCGATATCGCCCATGGGCTGGCTGCAGCGTTGCTGGCGGCCTATCCCGTGCCGCTGGCGCCCGGTGCTGCTCCGAACCTGTCTCGCGGTGCAGAGTTGTATGCGCAGCAGTGCGCGGCCTGTCACGGCATCGAGGGGCAGGGTGATGGACCGGCTGCGGCCGGGCTGACGCCGTCGCCCACGGCCTTCACCGACGGCGAGCGTGCCAGGCAACGCAGCATCTTCGCGCTCTACCAGGTGGTGACCCAGGGGATCGATGGCACGCCCATGCAGAGCTACGCCAGCCTGTCGACCGGGGATCGCTGGGCGCTGGCTTTTCATGCGGGTCAGTTCGCCTTCCCGGATACCGATGCAAGCGAAGGCGAGCGCCTGTGGCAGGCGGATCCGTCGCTGCATGCGGTGGTCCCGGACCTGAAGACGCTGGTCGGCACGACGCCCGCCGCGCTCGCGGCACGGGTTGGTGCGCCGCGTGCCGATGAGCTCATGGCCTTCCTGCGCCGCCAGCCCCAGCAGGTGATCCAGTCATCTCCCCGCCAGCTGACTCTGGCGCGCGAGCATCTGGCGCAGAGCCTCGCGGCATATCAGGCCGGTGATGCACGACGGGCTGGCAGGCTGGCCCTGTCTGCCTACCTGGACGGAATCGAGCCCTTCGAGCCGACACTGGGTGCGCGCGATTCGAGGCTCCTGCAGCAGATCGAGACGGCCATGGGCGAGTATCGCGCCGCCATCTCGCGTTCCGAGGATGCCGGGACGCTGGCTGGCCGCGTGCAGCGGCTCGACGGATTGTTCGGTGAGGCCGAAGCCGCTCTGGCACCCGGGAGATCGAGCCAGCTTTCCACCTTTGTGGGGGCGGCCACCATTCTGCTGCGCGAGGGACTCGAAGCACTGCTGATCGTGGTGGCCATGATCGCCTTCCTGCGCAAGGCCGGGCGCGAGGAAGTCATGCCCTACGTGCATGCAGGCTGGACAGGTGCGCTGTTGGCAGGCTTCGTGACCTGGATCGCAGCCACCTGGTTCATCGGCATCAGTGGTGCCAGTCGTGAATTGACCGAGGGCATCGGCTCGGTGTTCGCTGCGCTGGTGCTGCTGTCGGTGGGTATCTGGATGCATGGCAAGGCGCAGGCGGACCAGTGGCAGCGCTACATCCGCGAGAAGCTGTCCGGGGCATTGTCCGGGCGCTCCGCCTGGCTGCTGTTCGGGCTGGCCTTCATCGTGGTCTACCGGGAGGCCTTCGAGACCATCCTGTTCTTCGTGGCGCTGTGGGCGCAGGGCAACGGCGGTGCCATGCTGCTCGGCGCGTTGTCGGCCTGCGTGGTGCTGGCAGTCATCGCACTGGCCATGCTGCGCTACAGCCGCAGGCTGCCCATCGACCGGTTCTTCAGGTACAGCGCCTGGCTGATGGCCTTGCTGGCCGTGGTGCTGGCGGGCAAGGGTATCGCAGCACTGCAGGAAGCGGGCCTCGTCGGCCAGTCAACGCTGTCGGCCGTGCCGCGCGTGGACATCCTCGGGTTGTACCCGACCGTACAGGGTGTTGCGGCGCAGTTCATCATGATCGCGGCACTGCTGCTGGGGTTCTGGTGGAATCGCCAGCAGGCGTTGAGGCCGGTGGCGGCGGGGCGTTGAACCTCAGGCGCTGAATCTCACTGGATCTGCCACTGGCACGGCGGGGTGGGCCTGCCGGCGTCCGCCACCGGCCCTGCGAAACTGCCGCGACCGGCAGCCTGGGGCGGGTCAGCGTTTCAGCGGCGCGATCTTGCAGGTAGCCGCGGCGCGCGCGATCGGGGTGCCGTTCGCATCGGTCAGCAGGGCCTCGGTAAAAGCCACCGAGCGGGTGCAGTGCACCACGCTGCCTTCGCTGTGGTACAGCCCCGGATTGCAGACGCGGAAGAACGACACGTTCAGGTCGAGTGTCGGCGCCATCATGCCGGTGCCGATGCGCGCGGTGACTGCGTGCGCCATCGCTGCATCGAGCATCGAGGTCACGAAGCCACCCTGCACGATCGCTCCCGAATGACAGCAGGCCTCGGTCGGTTGCCAGCGCAGGCGTGCCCAGCCGCGCTGCTGGTCGATCGCCTCGATGTGGCCGTCGAGGATGCGCATGAAGGCGCCTGCGTGCCTGCGCATGTATTCGATCATCTGTTGCGGATCGAGATGTTCGCTCACCGTGCCGTCCCCTGCTCAGCCAGCCAGGCGCAGTCGCGAGTATAGAGCGTCGCAGGCAGATGCACTTCGGCTGCGGGCGCGGTCGGCGATCACGGCTCGACTTCGCGTGCCGACGA
This sequence comes from Steroidobacteraceae bacterium, assembly GCA_018059685.1. Taxonomy (GTDB): domain Bacteria; phylum Pseudomonadota; class Gammaproteobacteria; order Steroidobacterales; family Steroidobacteraceae; genus RPQJ01. The sequence continues at coordinate 3,876 of JAGOXN010000133.1, forward strand.
CGCCAGAATCGTCCGGAACAGATCATGTTCCGCAACGACTGCACTGCCGGGAGTACCGTCCACTGCCGGGAGTACCCTCCGTTCCTGCACCGGGGAGTGTATCGCCATGACGAATCTCGAACGGCTCTTCAGCCCGATCAGGATCGGCACGATGGAGGTGAAGAACCGGATCGTGATGTCGCCGATGCATACCGACTACGGCAAGAGCGACGGGACGATCTCGGATCGACTGCGGGACTACCACGTGGCGCGGGCAAAGGGCGGGGTCGGACTGATCACGCTCGAGATGTGTACCGTATCCGAGTTCGAGCCATACATGCCCAAGACGATCGGGCTATGGCACGACAGGTTCCTGCCTGGTCTGCGTGAGCTGACATCGGAAGTGCACAGGTACGGCGCACGGATCATTCCGCAGATGGCACATCCGGGGCCCGAGTCGCTTGCTCCGTATTTCTACGGCACGGACACCAAGGGGCCGTCGCCCGTCATGTGCCATACGACCAAGAAGATCTGCCAGGAAATGAGTCTCGAGCAGATTCAGGCGACGGTGGTCGAGTTCGGCGAGGCGGCACGCAGGGCTCGGGAAGCCGGGTTCGACGGAGTCGAGCTGCATGCCGCGCACAGCTACATGCTGGTCGGTTCATTTCTCTCGGGACTCCGCAACCGGCGTTCGGATCGATACGGCGGCACGATCGAGGCGCGCCTGCAACTGGCGCTGGAAATCATCCAGAGCATTCGCCAGCGTGCCGGTGCGGACTTCCCGATCGTGATGCGAATTTCGGGTGACGAATACATGCCGGGCGGCCGCACGCTGCGGGAAACCCAGTTCATCGCGCCCATCCTGGCCGATGCCGGGATCACCGCGTTTCATGTCTCGGCCGGAGTCTATCCTCACACCTCATGGCGGGTGATGCCGCCGACCGGCAGCCCGCTCGGCAGCAACGTCGCCCTGTCCGCGGGACTCAAGAAAGTCGTCGACGTGCCGGTGATGGTGGTGGGGCGAATCAACGACCCGCTGTTTGCCGAGGACGTGCTGCGCAACGGGGAGGCGGACATGGTCGTCCTCGGACGGGCGCTGATCACCGATCCGGAGTTCGCCAACAAGGCGCAGCAGGGACGCTTCGAGGATATCGCCCCCTGCATTGGCTGCGGTCAGGGCTGCATCGGCCGCAAGGCCGGGGCCCCGATGACGTGTCTGGTCAATCCAGCGGTAGGCAGGGAAACCGAAACGACGATCGGGCCGGCATCGCGGAAGAAGAAGGTGATGGTCGTCGGAGGCGGACCGGGGGGTCTGGAGGCGGCGAGGGTTGCCGCGCTGCGCGGACACGACGTGCACCTGTACGAGAAGGCGGAGAAGGTCGGTGGGCAGTTCAATCTCGGGGCGATTGCGCCCCGCAAGCACGAACTGGGCAAGCTGATCCATTATCAGGCGCTGCAGGTGGCGAAGGCCGGCGGCACGATACATCTCGATACCGAGGTCACGCCCGAGCTGGTGGCGGAATTCGCTCCCGATGCCGTGATCATGGCAACCGGAGGCGAACCGGTGAGGCCGCCCATTCCCGGCATCTCGGGCAAGAACGTCTACCTGGCACACGACATTCTCGCGGGCAGGGTGATGCAGCCCTGCGGCAACACGATAGTGATCGGCGGTGGACTGGTCGGCTGTGAAGTGGCGGAATGCCTCGCCAACCTGGGCGACAATCCGATGATCGCCCGCACGAAGATCACGATTCTCGAGATGCTGGATCATTTCGGCTCGGAGATGATCGTCGAGATTCGCACGCTGACCATGCACGACTTCCGTGAGCTCGGCATCGACGTGCTCACGTCCACCAAGGTCGTGGAGATCCTCGAGGGAGGCGTCGTGGTCGAGGACAAGAAAGGTGTTCGCCGCACGATCGATGACGTGGACAACATCATCGTTGCAATCGGCGTGCGGCCATACGACATCCTCTCGGAGAAGATCTCCGCCACGGTGCCGGAGGTGCACGTGATCGGCGACGCCAGGCAGGCGCGTAGTGCGCTCGAAGCCATCCGGGAGGGCGCGGAGGTCGCCAGAGCGATCTAGTGCCCGTCCCGTAACCTCGCAACGGTTCAGCCCGTCACACGAGTTCTCCGGCAGGGCCTTTGATCCATCCGCTGCGCTCGCGAGCACCATGGCGCATACGCGCCGGAAATGGGCTTCGCGCATGTCCATCGGTCGGTACGGCGCAGAGACCGATCCGCGCTGCCTTGTGGGAGCGCGACATGCAACCGATAATCGCGATGAAGGCTGGATGCCTGCCGGACCGCGGCGAGCGCAGCGAAGGAGACTCGTTGAAATGAAATTGAACCTGCCGGTAGAGGAGTTCACGACCCCCAATCCGCTCACGGCATCGGAGGACATGCCGATCGACGAGCTTCGCCAGCTGATCGAGCAGCGTGGCGTGCGTCATCTTCCGATCGTCCGTGACGGCCAGGTGGTGGGGCTCGTCAGTGACCGCGACGTGCGCGTCGTGCAGGGACTGAGCGCCGCGCACAAGATCCAGGTTCGCGCCGGGGACATCATGGCCGCCGATCCCGTCACGGTGACCGCGTCGACGCCCCTGGATGAAGTGGCCTACACGATGTCCGACCGCAAGATTGGCAGCGTGATCGTCAATGAAGACAGCGGCGAGTTCCTCGGAATCTTCACCGTCACCGACGCGTTGAACGCCCTGGTCGAGATCAGCCGGTCCGCGCGCTGCAGCGGCTAATCGAGCCGATCGACGCGATCGCCCCGGGCGTGGGGCGGCGCTCCCTGCCGTGCAGACGGGAGGCAGGGTCGATGCGTCCCGCTCCTCGCTACGCAGTTTCCCGCGGGAGCCGGTCGGCATTGCGGCCCGCACCGTCTCGCCGCGGGAGCATCCGCAGCAGGGTATCGTCGTGCGCCACGTAGTGATGGTACAGCGCGGCAGCGGCATGCAGTCCGATGAGGTAGTAGCCGAGCGTGCCGATGAACTCGTGGAGTTCCTCCAGGCTCTCCGCCCGCGCCTCGTTCGGCCCGATCAGTGCTGGCAAGTGCAGTCCGAAGAACGGGATCGGCTTGCCCTTGGCGCTCAGCACGAGCCAGCCGAGCAACGGCATCACCACCAGGAACACATACAGGGCCACGTGCATCGCTGCGGCCAGCATGCCCTGCCACCGCGAGGGTTCCGGCGTGATGGGTGGCGTGCGGAACATCCGGCGCAGGACCAGTCGCGCGAAAACGAGGCCGAACACCGTCAGGCCGAGCATGTTGTGCCACAGCTTCATCGTCTCGCGCGGATCGCTGCCCTTCGGGTAGATCTCGCGCAGCTCGATCAACGCGTATACGGCGACGAGCAGCATCAGCGTCAGCCAGTGGACGCCAATGGTGAGTCGGTGATAGCGGTTGCCGGTGCTGCTTCCAGCATTCATTGCGGTGC
>JAGOXN010000134.1 GCA_018059685.1 Steroidobacteraceae bacterium
CGGTGAAGATGTCCTCGGCCGTCTCGACCAGCTTCGCTCCCTGGCGGATCAACCGGTGGCAGCCGCGCGACAGGGGGCTGTGGATGGACCCGGGGATGGCGAAGACTTCGCGGCCCTGTTCCGCGGCCAGGCGGGCCGTGATGAGCGAGCCGCTCTGTAGCGCGGCCTCGACCACGAGCGTGCCCACGGACAGGCCGCTGATGATGCGGTTGCGCCGGGGGAAATGCTGCTTCAGGGGCGGCGTGCCGGTCGGCAGCTCCGAGACGAGCGCGCCTTGCCCGGCGATGGCCCGCGCGAGCCCGTCATGGTCGCGCGGGTAGATCGTGTCGAGCCCGCAGCCGAGGACCGCGACGGTCCGCGCGCCGGCCGCGAGCGCACCCCGATGACTCGCGGCGTCGATGCCGAGCGCGAGCCCGCTCGTGATCGTGAGTCCGGCCGCGGCGAGGTGGCGCGCGAACTGCTGCGCGGTGTCGCGGCCGATCGGCGTCGGATTGCGGCTGCCGACGATCGCGAGCTGGGGCAGGGCGAGCGCGCCGGCCTCGCCTTCGACGAAGAGCACGAGTGGCGCATCCGGGATCGCGGCCAGCAGCGGCGGATAGTCGGGCGAACCCCAGGTCACGAGGCGGCGGTTTCCGGCCGCCAGCCAGCGCTCATCCGCATCGAGTCCGGCGGCGTTCGGGTTGCGCAGGGCTTCGACCGCCGCCTCGCCGAGGCCGAGTGCCGCGAGGCTGCTGCGGGATTCCCGCAGCAGCTGGGCCGCGGGTAACGCCTGTCCTTCCGCACGGGCGAGGTGCCGCGAGTCGAGGCCGGGCGCGCGGGCGAGCGTGAGCCAGGTTCGCGGATCGTCCATGACCAAAGAGCCTACCGGGATTCCTCCCGGCAGGCTCTTTCAAATCGGTCGCACTCGTGTAATTGCGCGCGGCGGGCGCGCTAGCGCAGGAACTCCCGTTCTCCCCCGGCGCGATGCCCGAGCGAGGGGTGCGCGACGAAATCGCCGCGGCGGATGACCTGCGACGATTCCATCACGAGCCCGTAGCTCATGCGGTCGAAGACCCGGAACAGCATGATCGTGGCGCTGCGCTCGTCGGGCAGCTGCACGTTGCCCGCGGAGGTGAAGCTGAAGGACCAGCTCGGACCGTGGCTCGTGCGATCCCGTACATTCTCGCCACGATAGAAGACGCTGAGCGCATTGCCGGGCGCGAGGCCGTTGCGTTTCCCGCGATTGATCGCGACGACCTGGTAGCGCCCCGCGGCGTGCACGCCGTCGACGATCGCGACGATCTGCCCCAGCACTTTCTCGTTCGCCGGCGCCGAGAGCACGATGTCGTCACCCACGTCGACGTTCGCCGGGAACACCCGGTCCCCCTGGAGGATTTCACGTCCCGATTCCACGACGCGCAGGTGCGTGAGCTCTTCCTCGCGCCGCATCTTGAAGATGGAGTCGGAGCCCGGCACCACGGCGCCGCTCGTCTGGATCACCTCGCCGGTGGCGGCGTAGTGGCCGATGTAGCCCAGACGGTCGCCGTCGTCCGGGTCGCGCAGTTCTTCGCCGACATGGACGACGGTGTAGCGCGTCCCGGCCGGCGGATTGCCGAGGTCGCGAGCATACAGTTCGTTCTCGGTCGCGCCGACGATGTGCCGATTGCGCATTCCGACCACGTGCGGGGCGTCGCGCACCTGGTCACGGTCGAGCAGCTGCGGCCGGCCGACGAAGTCCATCAGGACGTCGTAAGGAATCGCGCGGATGGCGCCGGTCAGGGGCTCGGTGCGGACCTGTGGCGACAGGCGTGTCGTGCCGGCGCTCTCGAGCGTGACGCGCGGCTGGCCGTCCACGTAGACGAGGTGCAGCACGTCGCCGGGATAGATCAGGTGCGGGTTTGCGATCGAGGGATTGACGTACCAGATCTCGGGCCAGTACCACGGGTCGCGCAGGAACACCGCGGAGATGTCCCAGAGGGTGTCGCCCTTCTTGACCACGTAACGCTCGGGGGCGTCCGTGGCGAGTGGCACGGACATCGAGCGTCCCGAGACCTCGGCGACCGCAGCGGTCGGGGCGAATCCCGCGACGGCGAGGCCGAGACCGCTCACGGCCATGGCCAGGGCTGCGGCCCGAATCCACAGGCCCGGGCGGGGCGAAACGCACAGGTTACGATCCATCCCTTTACTCCATCGGGTGTCGGGGTCGCGACCGTCGCCTTATAATCCGGCCAGCCGCGGAGGCGCTGCCGACCACGTCTCAGTCGAGCGACGCCGCCGGGTGGCGACGGGTCCCGGCAGCGTCCGCAAGATCGCTAATTCGAAGCCTGACTTAACTTTAGCAGCATTTTCGAAAGAATGGCGAAGCTCACGATTCTCGAGTTCCCGGATCCCCGGCTGCGTACCCGGGCTGCACCCGTCAAGGCGGTCGACGACTCTGTTCGCCGGCTCATCGCCGACATGTTCGAGACCATGTACGAGGCGCCAGGGGTGGGGCTCGCCGCGACCCAGGTCGACGTGCACCGCCGCGTCCTCGTGGTCGACATCACGCAGGATCGAAGCCGCCCGCTCGCGTTCGTGAATCCGGAGATCGTCGCGCGCGACGGCACGACCGAAGCCGAGGAAGGCTGCCTCTCGGTGCCCGGCATCTTCGACAGGCTCGCGACGCGCTCGGCGCGCGTCACCGTGCGCGCGCTCGACCGGGAAGGTCAGCCATTCGAACTCGAGGCCGACGGGCTGCTCGCCGTCTGCATCCAGCATGAGATGGACCACCTGGAGGGCAAGCTCTTCGTCGACTACCTGTCCGAGTTGAAGCGCACCCGCATCCGCAAGAAGCTCGAGAAGGATCGCCGCGAGCGCGCCGCCGGACAGCCGAGCCGCGAGCGCTCCAGGGTCCCGGTGATCTGAGCCCTGCGCGAGCGGCCAGTGCGCCGCCCGCGTCCCTCCCAGATGCCCGACCGGCTGCGCATCGTCTTCGCCGGCACTCCGGAATTTTCCTTGCCGGCGCTCGATGCGCTGCATGCGGCCGGCCACGGGATCGTCGCCGTCTACACGCAGCCTGACCGGCCGGCCGGACGCGGCCGTGCGATCACCGCGAGCCCGGTCAAGCTCCGCGCCCGCTCGCTCGGAGTTGCGGTGGAGCAGCCGTCCACCCTGCGCAACGCGGAGACGCTGGCGCGGCTCGCTGCCCATGCGCCGGACGTCATGGTCGTCGTCGCGTATGGACTGATCCTCCCGGCGACGGCGCTCGCGATCCCGCGCCTCGGCTGCATCAATATCCACGCCTCGCTGTTGCCGCGCTGGCGAGGCGCGGCGCCGGTACAGCGCTCGATCCTCGCGGGCGATGCCCGAACCGGCGTGACCATCATGAAGATGGACGCCGGGCTCGACACGGGACCCGTCCTGCTTGCGCGTGCGACGGAGATCGGCGCAGGCGAGACGGCGGGAAGCCTGCACGACCGCCTGGCCGCGCTCGGCGCCGACGCCGTGGTCGAGGCACTCGACGGCTACGCGTCGGGGAGACTCGCGCCGGTCGCCCAGTCCGGGGCGGGCGTGAGCTATGCGGCCAAGATCCGCAAGGAAGAGGCAGCGATCGACTGGACGCATCCAGCGACGGAGATCGCCCGCCAGGTCCGCGCTTTCAACCCGTGGCCCGTCGCCGAAACGCGCTGGCGCGGCCAGCAGCTGCGCGTGTGGGAGGCGGCCGTCGTTCCAGGCGTGCGGGATGCGACCCCAGGGCTCGTGCTCGAAGCCCTCGGCGGCAGCCTGGTCGTCGCAACCGGCGAGCAGGCGCTGCGGCTCGGCCGCGTGCAGCTGGCCGGCCGCCGGCCACTCACGGCCGCCGAATTCCTGAACGCGCACCTGCCTGCGGGCGATCGCCTCGGCTGATGTCGAGCACGCCGACGCCTGCACAGCTTCGCGCCGACGCGGCCGTCCGCGTCTCGCAGACCATCGATCGCGGCCGCTCGCTCGACGAGGTCCTCGCCGGGGATGCGGACGAGGGCTCCGCGCGCGGCCTGAAGCGCTCGCTGTGCTACGGCACGGTGCGCTGGCACTTCCGGCTCGCCGCGATCCTCACCCTCCTCTGCGAGCGGCCCACGTCGAGCCTCGCGCCCGAACTGCGCGCGCTGCTGGAACTCGGCCTGTTCCAACTCCTCTCGGGTGAGGTTGCCGCGCATGCCGCGGTCGCGGAAACCGTGAGCGCCGCCCGCTTGCTCGGCCATGCCCGCGCGGCAGGATTCGTGAACGCCGTGCTGCGGCGTTTCCAGCGCGAGCAGCAGGCGCTCCTCGCCGCGGTCGACAGCGACCTCGCCGTGCGCACGGCGCACCCTGCCTGGTTCGTCGAGTCCCTGCGTCGCGAGCGGCCCGGAGACTGCGAGGCCGTGCTCGACGCGAACAACGGCCATCCACCGCTGTGGCTGCGCGTGAACCGGATGCGCGCCGACCTCGCCGACTATGCAGGGGAGCTCGGGCAGGCCGGCTGGCAGGTCGATCGACACCCGCTCGCCCGCGACGCCCTCCGCATCTCACCACCCGTGGACGTGCGTGCACTGCCCGGTTTCGCCGATGGCCGGGCGTCGGTCCAGGACGCGGCGGCGCAGCTCGTCGTCGACCTGCTCGCGCCCGAACCCGGGGAGCGCATCCTCGACGCCTGTGCCGCCCCGGGTGGCAAGACCTGCCACGTGCTCGAGCGCACCGGAGCCCGGGTCGAGGTGACGGCGCTCGATGTGTCCGAGGCACGCCTCGGACGGGTGACGGAGAACCTGGTGCGGCTCGGCCTCACCGCCCGGATGCAGCTCGGGGATGTCCTGCGGCCGGACGGTTGGTGGAACGGCCAGCCATACGATCGCATCCTGCTCGACGTCCCCTGTTCGGCCACCGGAGTCATCCGCCGGCACCCCGACATCAAGGTGCTGCGGCGCGCGCGCGACATCCCGGCGCTCGCACGGCGCCAGGCGGCGATGCTGCGGTCCGCCTGGGGGTGCCTGCGCCCGGGGGGGCTGCTTCTGTACACGAGTTGCTCGATCCTGTCCGCCGAGAACCGGGTCGTGGTGGCCGATTTCCTCGCTGCAGCCGGGGATGCCAGCGATGAAACACGGGCACGGTGCCCCGGGTGGCCGGCCAGGGGACCTGACGGTCCCGGCTACCAGGTCCTGCCAGGGGAGGCCGACATGGACGGCTTCTATTATGCTTGCCTTCGCAAGCGCCCCTGACCGTTGGAAATGAGCAACAGCCACCGATACTCCGTCCGCGAGGTGCTGCAGCGCCTGCAGCGCGGGGCGTCGTTGCTGTTGTGCATTCTCACAACGCTGGCTGCACCGGTGGTTCTGGCCGAGACGCGGCTCGCGGTGCGCGAGGCGTCGTTATCGCTCGACGAGGGGGTGTACGAACTCGACGCACGCCTCGACCTGAATCTTCCGGTCGACGCACGCAAGGCGATCGATTCCGGACTCACCCTGCGCCTCGACTACGAAGTCCGGATCTCGCGGGTTCGGCACTACCTGCCGGACGACGGCGTGGCCGAGCTGGTGCAGAGCTACGAACTCGTCTACCACGCGCTGAGCCAGCGCTACCTGCTGCGCCACCTCAATTCCGGCGTGCAGCAGGACTTCGGTTCGCTGGACGGGGCGCTCGAGCGCCTGCAGCTCGTGCGGGGACTGCCCGTCATCGACGCAGCACTGCTCGAGAACGGTTCCATCTACGAGATCAGCATCCGCGGCGTGCTGGACATGGGCACGGCACCGGCCGTGTTCGGCTGGCTGCGCTTCTGGGCCGACGACTGGAACGCCGCGAGCGACTGGTACTCATGGACACTCCCTCGCTGAAGCGCGCCGCGTCGGCGGCGGTCATCGGCGTCGGCGGCCTGCTGTGGCTGTCGGCAATATTGATCATGGCGCAGACGGCGCAGAACTCCGAGCAGTTCAGCCGTCTCCACCCGTGGATCCTCATGATCAACGTGGCCGGCCTCGTCGTGCTGGTCGCGCTGCTCGCCACGAAGCTCACGCAGCTCGTGCGCGACTGGCGCGGCCACGTGATCGGGTCACGGCTCAAGGCGCGCATGGTCTGGATCTTCGGCGTGCTCGCGACGCTGCCGATCCTGCTCGTCTACTTCTTCGCCGTGCAGTTCCTGAACCGCGGCATCGACAGCTGGTTCAACGTCGAGATCCGCCGCAGCCTCGACGACGCGCTCGTGCTTTCCCGCTCGGCGCTCGAGACGCGCATGCGCGAGCACCTCGCCGATACGCAGCTCGTGGCCGACGAGCTGCAGTCCGGTGGCGCGATGCCGGGTTTGCTCGAGTCGCTGCGCCGGCAGGTCGGCGCGGTCGAGATCATGGTAACGACCGACAGCGGCGCGGTGGTCGCGGTGAGCAAGGGGTCGTCCGCCGAGGTCGTGCCCGACGAGGTGCCGGGCGAGGTCCTGATGCAGATTCGACAGGGTTCGCCCTTCGTGAGCCTCGAGCCGCAGGCCAACGGCGGCTACCTCGTACGCACGGCCGTGCCGCTCGGCGAACCGGTGCCGGGGCGAGCCCGGCACGCGGTGCTGGCGACGTACCCGGTCGCCGAGCGGCTCGGGGCGCTCGCCGACACCGTGCAGGCGGCCTACCAGCAGTTCGGCGAGAAGGACTACCTGCGCAAGCCGCTCAAGGCCAGTTTCATCCTGACGCTGACGGTGGTGCTTCTCCTGTCGCTGCTCGCGGCGTGGTACGGCGCGATCTTCACCGCGCAACGGCTCGTGCAGCCGATCCAGGACCTCGTGAAGGGCACGCGCGCCGTGGCGGGGGGCGACCTCGACCTGCGGCTGCCGCTCACCTCGCACGACGAGATGGGTTTCCTGGTGCATTCCTTCAACGACATGACGAAGCGGCTCCGTCGCGCCCGGGAGGACCAGCAGAGTGCGCAGCAGGCGGCCGAGACCGAGCGGGCGAACCTCGCGATCATCCTCGCGCGCCTCTCGACGGGCGTCGTGGCTCTCGAGCCGGATCTCCGCATCCGCACCGCAAACCGCGCCGCGAGCATGATTCTCGGCGACGACCTGGAGGCGGCCGTCGGCCGCCCGCTGCCGGGGCTCGGCGAGCAGGAGGGCCTGCTGCGTCAGTTCGCCGAGTCTGCGCGCGCGCGCCTCGCGGCCGGAGACGTCGAATGGCGCGAGCAGTTGACCTTCCAGGCAGCGATGGGGCGGCGGGTCATCATGTGCGCGTGCACGCCCCTTCCCGGCGAAAGCGAGGCGTCCGGCGGGTTCGTGCTCGTCTTCGACGACATCACGGCGATGCTGCAGGCGCAGCGCGAGGC
>JAGOXN010000135.1 GCA_018059685.1 Steroidobacteraceae bacterium
GCAGGGCGCCGAGCGCCGGCGTGATCTCGAGCAGGTGCAGGTTGACCGGCTGGTCAGGTCCCAGCATCTGGCCGGATGCTACCCGGAAGGCGAGTGCGTAACCGATCTGGCCGGCACCACCCGTGATTGCGACGTTGACTGGCGTCTTCATGAAGGCTCTCCGCTTGTGTTCTGGCAGGTCGGGACCGGGTCGTCCCTGCGCGCAGGGAAGCCACCCTTGCGGCCGGCCTCGGATTCTAGCAGCGGCACCTCCCGGCACCCGGTCGGGGACTGGCGGGACATCGGCGGGATGGGGCTTGTAATTGCGTTGGTGTTGTAGTTAACTACAACACCACATCGAAGCATCTGGACATGGGACCAAGGGGGACTCATGCACGCTGCAAGCAGGTTCGTCGCGCTGATCACCGCGGCCATCGTGTGGATCTTCGCCGGCTTGTCGGTCGCATCGGGGACGCTGGTGCCGAAGGCCATCACACCCGCATTCCTCGATGCGACCGCATCCTGCTCGATCAGTCACCCGGAGTGATCGGGCAGGCCTGCGCAAGTGTTCTGCTACAGTACAGCAGCACAGCAGCGCAGCACCCGGACTCCCTGGCCGCATGGATTCGCACTGGACCGACACGCAGCCGATCTACCGCCAGCTTCGCGACAAGGTGGTGGCAATGATCCTCGAAGGCACGCTCACGGACGGCGATGCTCTGCCCTCCGTGCGCAGCGTGGCCGCCGAATTCACCTTGAATCCGTTGACTGTCCTCAAGGGCTACCAGCAGCTCGTCGACGATGGCCTCGTCGAGAAGCGGCGTGGACGAGGCATGTTCATCACGCCGGGAGCGCGGGCGCAGCTGCTCAAGGGCGAACGGCAGCGGTTTCTGGAGCAGGAGTGGCCCAGGGTCCTGGCCACGATCGACCGTCTCGGGCTCGATGCGACGACACTGCTCGGGGATGCCCGGGCAGGCAAGGGCTGAGCAGCCAGGATCGGTAGCAGCCCACGGGCCAACGGCCTGCGCGGTGGCCGTGCCGCAGACCGGTCAGGCGAGTGCTGCCGCCCGCTGTTCGGGTGCCCTGGGCTCGATGCCCGGCGGCAGCAGCTTGTACATCACCGGCGTCAACACACCTCCGACCAGCGTCGAGCTGATCAGCCCGCCGATGATGACGATCGCGAGCGGCGAGTAGAGTCCCGAGCCCTGCACGGCCAGGGGCAGCAGGCCGCCGATGGCGGTGGCAGACGTGAGCAGGATCGGCAGGATGCGGATTTCGCTGGCGCGCGCGACCGCCTCGTCGAGCGGCGCGCCGTCCTGGCGGAGCTTGTTGCTGAAGTCCACGAGCAGGATCGAGTTCTTGATCTGGATCCCGATCAGCGCGACGAGGCCGATCGTCGCGGTGAACGAGAGCGTGTAACCCGTGACGAGCAGCGCGATGAGGCCGCCGGCCACGCCGAGCGGGATCACGCCGGCGACGATCATCATCGACCGGAAGCTCCCGAACTCGAGGATCAGCACGGCGAGGATGCCGAATACCGCGACCAGCACGGCCGTGCCGATGCCACCGAAACTCTCCTGTCGTGCCTCGACTTCGCCGCCGGCCCGCAGGCTGTAGCCTGGCGGCAGGTCGAGTGCCTCGAGCCGATCGAACACCGCCTGCGTGACCTTACCGGTGTTGTAGCCTGCCTGCGGGTGTGCGGTGATCAGCACCTCGCGCTCGCGGTCGCGGCGCCGCACCAGATTCGCCGCGGCCGCGAACTCCGGTGCCGCAAACTGCCGCAGTGGCACCGGGCGGCCCGTCGCCGAGGCCACCTCGATCCGGTCGAGCATCTCGAGTGTCGGCCGTCCCTCCATGGGCAGCCGCAACGCGATGTCGAATTCATCCCCGTCCTGCTCGCGGAACTTCCCGGCGCTCAAGCCCGCGACTGCTGCGCGTACGGTCCGGTCCGCCTCGACCGTCGCGACGCCGAGCAGCGCCGCCTTCTGCGTGTCGATGCCGAGGTCGAGATCGGTCCGCAGGCGGCGCACCGGGTTGTCGACGTCGCGGGTACCGGGCGTCGCCGCGACGAGTTTCTCGGCCTCGGCCGCGAGTTCGCGCAACCGGACCAGATCGGGACCGACGATCGCCACTTCGATCGGCGCGTCGATGGGAGGTCCGTTCTGGAACGCCTCGACGAGGATCCGCGCCCCCGGATACCCGCCGAACGCCGCGCGCAAGTCCTCATGGAGCCGCGGACTGTGCCGCGGATCGTAGCGGCGAAGCTCGACGAAAACCTCGGCGACGCTCGCGTTGGTCTCCTCGGGGTAGATGTTGTAGTAAATGCGCGGGTTCCCCCGGCCGAGGTTGGCGAACCAGTACTTCACCTCGGGGTGCCTCGCGAGTTCGTCCTCGACGAAGCGCAGCGCACGGTCCGTGTCCGCGAGGCTCGCGCCGTCCGGGGTCTGGATCGTGATGCGGAACTGCGGGATGTCCGCCGCGGGAAACACGCTGAATCCGATCAGCGGCACCAGCGCAACCGACCCGAGGACGAAAGCGGCGGACGCGGCGAGCGCGGCCTTCGGGCGACGCAGGGCGGCATGCAGAACCGGCACGTAGCCGAGGCGGATGGCAGACATCAGCATCCGCAGTGCGCGATTGCCCTCGGCGGCCTCGCCGTGCGGCTCGAGCAGCCGGCTCGCGAGGAACGGGATCACCGTGAGCGCGACGAACAGCGACGCGAGCACGGTATACAGCACCGCCGCGGGCAGTGAACGGATGAAGGTGCCCGCGCCTTCGGGCAGGAAGAGCAGCGGCAGGAACGCGAAGAGCAGCGTCGCCGTGCATCCGACGACCGCGAGTGCGATCTGGTCCGTTGCGGCGATCGCGGCCTCGATGCGCGAGTGACCGGCGCGCAGGTAACGCGCGACGTTCTCGACGACCACGATCGAGTCGTCGACCAGCAGCCCGAGCGCCAGCACGAATCCGGCGATGGACATCTGGTTGAGCGAGAAGCCGCTGAAATACAGCAGCGAGAGTCCGATCGCGAGCGACAGGGGAATCGAGATCATCACGACCGTCGCGGCGCGCAGTCCGAGCGGCAGCAGCGTGAGCAGCACCAGGGCGACCGCGATCGCGAAATCGACACCGAGCCGCGTCAGGCGGTGGCGCACGTTGCGGGTCTGGTCGAAGCCGCGCTCGAGGATCACCCCGTCGGGCAGTCCCGATTCGAAGGCGTCGAGCCGTTCGTAGATGGCGTCGCGCACGGCGAATACGTTGACCGCATCCTTTGCGTTAGCGGTCACGAACACTGCGCGCCGACCCTTGAAGCGACCGAGGTAGCGTTCCTCGGCCGTGTTCCATGCCACGTCCGCCACGTCGCGCAGCTTCACCGTGCGGCCGCCACGGCTCGCGACCACCGTGTCCGCGACCTCATCGAGCGAGTCGTAGCTGCCCGAGGTCTTCAGGTTGTACTTGCGCAGGCCGACGTCGACTGCGCCGCCGGGGATCGCCGCGTTCTCGCCGCGGATCGCCGCCTCGACCTGGCCGAGCGTGATGCCCGCGCGCCCCATGCGCTCGAGATCGAGCGCGACGCGGACCTCGGGCTCGGGCGATGCCCAGACCTCGCTGCGGCGCACGCCGGGGGCGGTCTCGATCCTGTCACGGAGCTCGTCGGCGAGATCCTTCAGCTCGCGGTAACTCGCCGTGTCGCTCACCAGCGCGAGCTGCACGATGTTCACGAATCCCGAACCGATCTTGCGGACCTCGAGCGCGGCAAGGTCCGCAGGCAGGCTCGGGCGGGCCCGGTTCACTTCACGCACCACTTCGTCGAACTTTTCCGTCGGGTCGGTGTGCCACTGGAACTCGACGCGGATGACGCCGACCCCGTCCAGCGAGCGGCTCTCCATGCGCTTGATGTCGTCGAGCTCGTTGACCGCGTCCTCGATCGGGTCGACCACGAGCCGCTCGATGTCGACCGGGTCTGCGCCCGGGTAGACGGCGACGATGGTCGCCATCGGCGGGTGGAACTCGGGATCCTCGGAGCGGGGGATGTTCAGGTAGGCATTCACGCCCATCGCGACGAGCAATGCGAACAGCAGCAGCGTGAACTGCCAGCGCCGCACGCTGAATGCCCAGATGCGCACGGGCTTACTCAGCCGGGGCCTTCGACGACGCGGATGGTTGCACCGTCGACCAGCCAGGCCGCGCCATCGGTGACGACCTGCTCGCCCGCAGCCAGTCCCGCGGTCACCAGCACGCGATCGCCGACGACCGGGCCGACGGCGACCCGCCTCCGTCGGGCGACCCTCTTGCCCGGGTCGATGACGTAGACGGTTGCAGAAGGGCCGTCGGCCTCGACCAGGGCCGCCACCGGGACGACGGCCTGCGTCCCGCTCGCGCCGTCATCGTCGAGCGCGAGCGTTGCCTTGGCGATCAGGCCGCGGGCAAAGCGCGCACCGTCGGGCGTCACGCCGATCTCCACCTCGAAGGTTCCGGTCAGCGGATCGGCGCTCGAGGCGATACGTGTGACCTGTCCGGGGAAATCCCGCCCAGGGAAGGCGTCGAAGACGACATGCGCCGGGTCACCGGGTCGCACGCGAACCGCGTCGCGATCCGCCAGGGCCGCGCGCACGATCCAGCCCCGGCCCGTCGCGCCGAGCACCAGGACCGGTTGCCCGCCGGCCACGAGCTCGCTCTGCTCGGCGAGTCGCTGCAGCACGACCCCGTCGAGCGGTGCTTCGATGCGCGCGAATCGGGCGTTGAACCGCGCCGCCTCGAGGCCCGCCTGGGCGACGCGGTAGGCAGTCGTCAGGTTCTCGACCTGTTCGTCCGTCGCGACTTCGTCGGCTCGCAGGCGCTTGCCCCGCTCGAGGTCGCGACGAGCCTTCTCTGCGGCTGCACTCGCCTGTGCTACCGAGGCGTCTACCTCGGTGCGCTTCAGCACGGCGAGGACCTGGCCGGCCTGGACGGGATCGCCCGCCTCGACCGCGATGCTGTCCACTACTCCGCCGATCTTGAACGAAAGGCGAATCTCGTCGCGTGGAGCGAGGGTGCCGATCGCCCGTACGCCGCTCCTGACCGCCGAGTGGAGGACGGCCTCGACGCGTACCGGGGCGGCCGCCATGGCGGGAACGCTGTCAGGGGCGCGCGTTTCCCCGTTGCAACCGGCGAGGAGGGTGATCGCGAACGCGACGGCGAACCGGGCAGATTCATTCATGGTGCAGGATCCCTCGCCGCGGCCCGCGGGCCGCCGACGGCATATTCGAGTTCCGCGATGCGCGCGAGGAACTCGGTTCGCGTGCGGTTCAGGTTGAGCAGCGACTCCGTGTGCGCCTGTCGCGCATCGATGAACTCCACCTGGCTGATCTGGCCGAGGTCGCGCTTGCGGGTCGCGATGCGGAAGGCGCCCGCGGCGGCCTCGGTCCGCTTGAAGGCCGTTTCGAGCGAGGCGTCGGCGACTTCGAGCGCCTCGAGCGCCTGCTGGACCTCGAGCCTGACCTCCTGACGGGCGAGGTCCCGCGTGGCGCGCAGCTCCTCGGTGAACGCGTGCGCTTCGCGCAGCGCTGCCCGGTCTCCACCGCCGCGGTAGGCGTTCCAGCGCAGGATGACGGAGGCGATCACGTAGCGCTCGTCCGCGCCGAAACCGTATTCGTCGCCCTGGATGCCGGCTTCGGCGCCAAAGGCGAGCGTAGGCTTGAAAGCGGCGCGTGCGAGGTCCTGGCGCGCCTCGCCGGCGGCCACTGCCGCGTCGAGGCCCGCGAGTTCGGCGCGCGTGCCCGTTGCAAGGTCCTGCAGGGGCGCCAGGTCCAGGGCGCGTCCGGCGAGCCGACGCAGCAGTTCGGCGCGGAACCGCATGATGGTCGGTTCGTCGATCGAGGCTCGCGGCAGCGGCGCGTCGAGCGGCGCGTCGCGCAGCAGGTTCACGTAGCTCCGTGCGATGCGCACCCGGCTCGCCGCAGCGATGCTCTGCTGCTCGATCTCGAGCACATCGGCCTCGGCGCGGTAGACGAGGTCGCGCGTGATGCGGCCGTTGCGGTAGAGGCTCTCGTTCGCGTCCAGGTTGGCCTGAGCCAGGTCGCGCGTGGCCTCGATCACGAGTGCCGCCTCCTGCGCACCGAGCCACTGGTAATAGGCCTGCCGCGTGTCGCGGATGACCCGCGACCGCAATGCATCGAGGCTGGCTTCGCCGCGCGCCACGTCCTGCCGGGTCGCCTCGACCGCCGGGCCGAGCCGCGGCTCGTAGATCGGTTGCTGCAGGACGAGCCTGGTCTCCTGCTCCTCGCTGCGCAGGAGTTCGATCGACTCGTTGCGCACGCGCGGGAAGCGAGGCGCCTGTCCCGCGGCCAGCAGCAGCTCGTCGAGTGTCGAGTACACCGGATTCAGCAGGTCGCCGACCGGAAACTCGATGGTGCGGCCGCCATCCGCGACGCTGTAGCGTGCGGCG
Organism: Steroidobacteraceae bacterium; assembly: GCA_018059685.1. Taxonomy (GTDB): domain Bacteria; phylum Pseudomonadota; class Gammaproteobacteria; order Steroidobacterales; family Steroidobacteraceae; genus RPQJ01. The sequence continues at coordinate 6,404 of JAGOXN010000135.1, forward strand.
ACATCGAGCACCGGCAGGTACCGGGCGCGCGCCTGGTCCAGTGCGGCGAGCCGCTGCTCGACCGTTGCGGCGCCGGCGCGCAACTGCAGGTTGGCGGCGAGCGCGTCGTCGAGCACGATCTGCAGCCCGTCCTCGACCGACGCCTCCGGCTGCGGCGGCGCAGCGGCAGGCACCGGCGCGCCCTGCACGTTCGTGCAGGCGAGCAATGCGAGGGCATACGCCGGCCAGCCGCCTGCGCGCGATGTTGCAGTCGGGGGCCTGCGGGTGACTGGCTCCGGCATCGACGCGTTCCGGTCAGGGGCGCAGGGTCCGCAGCGCCATCGCGAAGGCGTGCTCGACGAAGTCCTGCACCGCGAAGCCCTCGTGCGCGATCTGCCCGGCCTTGTTCGCGGCGATCTGGATCAGGCCGTGCGAGAACGCCCAGAGCGAGAGGCCGGTGAGATACGGGTTACCCAGGTCGCTGCGGATCGAGCCATCGGCCACGCCGCGTTCCAGCGCGCCGGCGAATACCGCGAGAACGTGGTGACCCGCCCGGATGCACGCGGCCTCATTGTCCTGCACGTTTCCGTCCGCGCTCGTCTGCGCCTGGTAGCGCGCGCAGGCGTCGAAGTAATGCGGCAGCTCCCGCGCGTAGGCGAGGTAGTCGCGACCGATGGCCTCGACTTCGTCGAAACCCCGCGCGCGCCCCGCGCGCGCCGCCTCGAAGCGGGCACGCAGGGCGTTCAGCGCGCGCTCCACGAGCGCGAAATGCAGGTCCGGCTTGTCGCGGAAATAGACGTAGAGCAGCGCGCGGCTCAGGCGCGCGCGACGGGCGACCTGGTCCATCGTCACCGCGTCCCAGCCGACCTCCGCATA
>JAGOXN010000014.1 GCA_018059685.1 Steroidobacteraceae bacterium
CCTGCATCGGGTCTGGTGCGGATGGAGAGACTCGAACTCTCACGCCTTGCGGCACTACCCCCTCAAGATAGCGTGTCTACCAGTTCCACCACATCCGCAATCGAACTCGTCCCGTCCGGCCTCACTTCCCAGGCGGCGCAGCCGGGGCCGGCTGCGCCGGTGCGCCGGTGGTCGCCGGCGCAGGCTCGGCCGGCAGCTGCGGCATCGGCGAGATCTGTGCCGGCGGCGCCGGCGTCTCCGTCCGCACGCGATCGACGACGCTCGTCGGCTCCACGTTGCGGCTGAACAGGAACGAGAGCGCGAGGCTCGTCACGAAGAACAGTGTCGCAAGCACCGCCGTGGTCCGCGACAGGAAGGACGCCGAGCCGCGCGCACCGAACACGGTGCCCGACGCGCCGGCGCCGAAACCCGCACCCGCGTCCGCGCCGCGACCGCGCTGCAGCAGCACCAGGCCGATGATGCTGGCGGCGAGCAGCACGTGAAAGACGACCGCCAGGGTCTGTAACCAGCTCATGATGACGTAGGGTCTCCGCTGTCAGTCCGCCGCGGCGCAGATCCGCGCGAACTCATCGGCCTTGAGCGACGCCCCGCCCACCAGGCCGCCGTCGATGTCCGGCATCGCGAACAGTTCCCGCGCGTTCGACGCCTTCACGCTGCCGCCGTACAGGATCCTGATCGACGCCGCGATTGTAGCATCCAGTGTCGCGACCCGGCCGCGGATCATGGCGTGTACGTCCTGCGCCTGCTCGGGCGAGGCGTTGCGCCCGGTGCCGATGGCCCACACCGGCTCGTAGGCGACGACGGCCTTGCCGAAGGCCGCCACTCCGGTGACCGAGAGCACCGCCTCGAGTTGCCGCGCCACGACCTGCGCCGTCAGTCCGCCCTCGCGCTCATCCAGCGTCTCGCCGACGCACAGCACCGGCACGAGACCCTGCGCCTGCGCCGCGACGAACTTGCGCGCCACCAGCGCATCGGCCTCACCGTAGACCTGGCGGCGCTCCGAATGGCCGACCAGCGTGTAGCGGCAGCCGACGTCCTTGAGCATGGCCGCGGAGACCTCGCCCGTGAACGCGCCCGTGGGCTCCGCGCATACGGACTGCGCGCCGAGCTGCACGTCCGTGTCCTTGAGCAACCGCCCCGTTTCCCACAGGTAGACGAACGGCGGGCACAGCAGCACCTCGGCCCGCGACTGCGGGCGCATCAGGTCGAGCAGCGTGCCGACGAGGCTCGCATTCCCGGCCCGCGACCCGTGCATCTTCCAGTTCCCGGCAACGAGGGGTTGACGCATGCGACTCTCCATCGTCGGCGCGGCCGGCTCCGGGATCGTGCGGGATCGTGGGCGGGCCGCGAAAGGCGCGCGATCTTAGCGGCGGGACTGCCGGAAAGCAAACCGCAGCGGTCGCTCAGACCGACTGGCGCACGATCTCCGCGAGCTCGTTGGCATGCCGCGTGACGACCGCCTCGTCCTCGCCCTCGACCATGACCCGGATCATGGGCTCGGTGCCCGAGGCGCGCAGCACCACGCGACCGGCATCGCCGAGCGCCTGTTCGACGCGCCGCACCGCCGCCTGGATCGCCGGCGACTGGCCGGGGTCCACGCGCTCGCGCACGCGGACGTTGACCATCACCTGGGGGAATTGCGCCATTCCCGCTGCGAGTTCCGCGAGCGGCCGTCCCGTGCGCTTCATGACGGCCAGCACCTGCAGCGCGCTCACGAGGCCATCGCCGGTCGTCGTGCGGTCCAGGCACAGGAGATGGCCCGAGGTTTCGCCGCCCAGCACGCCACCCGCTTCCCTCAGCATCGCGAGCACGTAACGGTCGCCCACGCGGGCGCGACGGAAACCGATACCCTCCCGCGCGAGCGCGAGCTGCAGGCCGAGATTGCTCATGACCGTCCCCACGACCGGCCCCTGCAGCTCGCCCTGCTGATGCCGGTCGCGGGCAATCACATACAGGAGCTGGTCGCCGTCCACGAGTCGCCCGAGGTGATCCACCATGACCAGGCGGTCCCCGTCACCGTCGAGCCCGATGCCGACGTCGGCGCCGACTCCGGCCACGGTGAGTTGCAGCAGCTCCGGCGAAGTCGAACCGCAGCGCAGGTTGATGTTGCGGCCGTTCGGCGAACATCCAATGGGAATGATCTCGGCGCCCAGGTCGGCGAGCACGCGGGGAGCGACCTTGTAGGCCGCACCGTTCGCGCAGTCGACCACGATCTTGAAGCCCGTGAAGTCGGTCCCCCTGGGCAGGGTCGAGGCGCAGAACTCCTGGTAGACCACGCGGGACTTGTCGACGCGGGCCGCCTTGCCGAGTCCCGTCGATTCGCGCGTCAGCGCGGGTGCGTCGAGATAGGCCTCGATCCGTTCCTCGTGTTCGTCGGAGAGCTTGCTGCCGGCGGCATCGAAGAACTTGATGCCGTTGTCCTCGTACAGGTTGTGCGAGGCGCTGATGACCACGCCGAAACTGCAGCCGAAGCGCTGCGTCAGGTAGGCGATGCCGGGCGTGGGCAGCGGACCGATGAGATTCACGTCGACGCCAGCCGCGACGAACCCGGCCTCGAGCGCCGCCTCGAACATGTACCCCGACACGCGAGTGTCCTTGCCGACGAGCGCGGTGCCGCCCTGCGGCGCGAGCACCCGGGCCGCGGCACTCGCGAGCCGCAGAGCGAACTCGACCGTCATGGGATGCTCACCGACGCGCCCGCGCACGCCGTCGGTACCGAAATAGGTCCTTGCCATGATCACGCGCCTCCTGGTGTCGCGCGCCTCAGCGCAGCCGCCGCCTTGACCGCATCGAGCGTCGCCGCGACGTCGTGGGCCCGCACGATCGCCGCCCCGCGTGCGACGGCCAGCGCAGCGAATGCGATGCTGCCGGCGAGCCGCGCCCCGGCCGGACGACCGGTGATGATACCGATGAGCGACTTGCGCGACACGCCGAGCAGCACCGGGAAGCCGAGCCCGGCCAGTTCGTCGAGCCGCGCGAGCAGGGCGAGGTTGTGCTCGACCCGTTTGCCGAAGCCGATCCCCGGGTCGATGCAGATGCGCTCGCGGGCGATCCCCGCCGCGACGCACGCGGCGGCCCGCGCCCGCAGGAAATCACGCACCTCGGCCACGACGTCGCCGTAGCTGGGATCGTCCTGCATCGTGGCGGGCTCGCCCTGCATGTGCATCAGGCACACCGCGGCACCGGCCTCCGCGGCGGCCTCGAGTGCCCCGGGCGCGGTCAGTGCGCGCACGTCGTTGATCATCTGCGCGCCGGCGGCAACCGCTGCGCGCATCACCTCGGGCTTGCTGGTGTCGACCGAGACCGGGACCGCGAGATCGGCGGCGAGGCGCCCGATCACGGGCACCACGCGGTCGATCTCCACGGCGACCGGGACTGGAGCGGCACCGGGCCGCGTCGATTCACCGCCGACATCGACGATGGCCGCGCCCTCCGCCGCGAGGCGGCGCCCGCGAGCCACGGCCGTCGCGGGATCGACCGGGTGGCCGCCTTCGGAGAAGGAATCCGGCGTGACGTTGAGCACGCCCATGACGGCGGGCTCGGCGAGGTCGAGGACCGCGCGGCGGCAGGCGAGTCTCATCGGTGGCGCGACGCCGAAGGCTTACCCGGACGATGCCGGGCACGCGCGATCAGTGCTGCGGCGCGGGCCGGCCGGCCGGAGCATCGCCGTCGCGGCGCTCGCGCGGCCTCGTGCCCGAACTCGGCAGGTCGCGGTCCTCCCAGTCCTCGGGCGGCTGCGGATCGCGACCCTGCATGATGTCCTTGATCTGCCCCTCGTCGATGGTCTCGAAGCGGATCAGCGCGTCGGCCATCCTGTGCAGCTTCTCGAGGTCACGCTCGAGGATCTCCCGGGCGTGCTGGTAATTCGTGTCGATGACGCGGCGTACTTCCTCGTCGATCGCGTCACGGGTCTTGTCGCCGACCTGCTTGTGCTGCGTCACCGAGCGGCCGAGGAAGACCTCGCCATCGTCCTCGGCGTAGGTGAGCGTGCCGAGCCGGTCCGACAGGCCCCACTTCGTCACCATGTTGCGGGCGATCTCGGTCGCGCGCTCGATGTCGTTCGCCGCTCCGGTCGTCACCGATTCCGGGCCGAAGATCATCTCCTCGGCGACCCGCCCGCCGAAGAGCGTGGCGATGCGGCTCTCGAGACGGCGCTTGCTGGTGCTGTAGCGGTCCGATTCGGGCAGGAACATCGTCACGCCGAGCGCGCGGCCGCGCGGGATGATCGTCACCTTGTAGACCGGGTCGTGGTCCGGCACGTTGAGCCCCACGATCGCGTGGCCGGCCTCGTGGTAGGCCGTGAGCTTCTTCTCCTGCTCGTCCATGACCATGGACTTGCGCTCGGCGCCCATCATGATCTTGTCCTTGGCGCGCTCGAACTCGTCCATGGTGACCGTGCGACGGTTGGCACGCGCCGCGAACAGCGCCGCCTCGTTCACGAGGTTGGCGAGGTCCGCACCCGAGAAGCCGGGCGTGCCGCGCGCGATGATCGAGGGCTTGACGTCCTCCGCGAGCGGGAGCTTGCGCATGTGGACCTTGAGGATCTGTTCGCGCCCGCGCACGTCGGGCAGCGGCACGACGACCTGCCGGTCGAAGCGCCCGGGGCGCAGCAGGGCCGGATCGAGGACGTCCGGGCGGTTCGTGGCGGCGATGACGATCACGCCCTCGTTTCCCTCGAAACCGTCCATCTCGACGAGCAGCTGGTTCAGGGTCTGCTCGCGCTCGTCGTGGCCGCCGCCGAGTCCGGCGCCGCGATGCCGGCCCACCGCGTCGATCTCGTCGATGAAGATGATGCAGGGCGCGTGCTTCTTGGCCTGCTCGAACATGTCTCGCACGCGCGAGGCTCCCACGCCCACGAACATTTCGACGAAGTCCGAACCCGAGATCGTGAAGAACGGCACCTTGGCCTCGCCCGCGATCGCCTTGGCGAGCAGCGTCTTGCCGGTGCCCGGCGAGCCGACCATCAGCACGCCGCGGGGAATCTTCCCGCCGAGCTTCTGGAATTTCGCCGGGTCCTTGAGGAAGTCGACAATCTCGCCGACCTCCTCCTTCGCCTCGTCGACACCCGCGACGTCGGCAAAGGTGACCGTCACCTGGTCCTCGTTCAGCAGCCGCGCGCGGCTCTTGCCGAAGGACATGGCACCACGCCCACCGGCCCCGCCCTGCATCTGGCGCATGAAATACACCCAGACGCCGATCAGCAGCAGGATCGGGAACGAGGAGATGAAGAGCTGCATCAGGAACGACTGGCGCTCGGGCGGCGCGGCCGAAAAAGTGACACCGTGGCTCTGCAGCGTGCCGATCAGGGCCGAGTTGTCGGTCTCGGGGTTGTAGACGACGAACTGCTCGCCGCTCGCGCGCACGCCGGTGATCTTGTCGCCGCTGAAGGTCACCTGGGCGACCGTGCCATCCTTGACGTGCTCGAGGAACGCGGAGTACGGCATCTCCTGCGTCGCGGTGGTCCGCGCGCTGAAATTGCTCACGACCGTCGCGAGCACGACGGCGATCACGATCCACAGGACGACGTTCTTTGCCAAATCGTTCAATGCCTTGACCTCGCCGGCCACCGCCGCGGACACCGCGCGGGGCGACCCCTCTCCACTGCCCGACCGACACTACACCAATCGATATCCGCGTGCCAGAACGTACACCTCCGCGCTGCGCCCCCGCGACGCCTTCGGCTTGCGGAACCTCACGGAATCGAAGCTCCGTCGCAGCCGCGCGGCGAGGGCCTGGAACTCGCGGCCCTGGAACACCTTGAGCAGCAGGTCGCCACCGGGGCGCAGGGCGGAGGCCGCGAAGTCGACCGCAAGGTCCACGAGGTGCATCGAGCGGTCATGGTCGACGTCGGCGATGCCGGTCATGTTGGGGGCCATGTCCGACATTACAAGATCCGCCCGGGTGCCCCCGAGCAGCGCCTCGAGGCGGGCGAGCACCGCGGGATCGGCGAAGTCGCCGTGGATAAACTCGACGCCCGGCACCGCCGGCATCGCGAGGACGTCGAGGGCGATCACCCGGCCCGTGCCGCCGAGTGCACGCGCCGCGAACTGGCTCCAGCCACCCGGCGCGGCCCCGAGATCGACCACGGTCATGCCCGGCCGGATCAGCCGGTCGGTGCGCTGGATCTCCTCGAGCTTGAACGTGGCGCGCGAGCGCCAGCCTTCCGCACGTGCCCGTTTCACATAAGGGTCGGCCGCGTGCTCGGCCAGCCAGCGCGCCGAACTCCTGGTGCGTTTCGCCATGGTCCCCCCTGACCTGCCGCGCGAGAACCCGTACCATCACCCCGATGCCGCTCACCGACGCACAACGCAAGCACCTGCGCCGCCTCGGCCATGACCGCAAGCCCGTGGTGCTGGTCGGCCAGGGAGGCCTGAGTCCGAACCTCATTACCGAGTTCGACCGGGCGCTCGATGATCACGAGCTCGTCAAACTTCGCGCCCGGGTCGGCGACCGCGACGAGCGCGACCGGATCCTCGCCGAACTGGCCGCGCGTTCCCGTGCGGAACTGGTGCAGCGGATCGGCAACGTCGCGCTGTACTACCGGCGCAACGCAGACCGCCCCGGCATCCTGCTCCCGGACTGACCCGCGCTCAAGCGTAGCGGATCGTCACGATCTCGAAGGCGCGCGTGCCGCCGGGGACCGCGACGTCGACCACGTCGCCCTCGCTCTTGCCGACCAGTGCCCGCGCGATCGGGGAGGTGATCGAAATCAGCCCGAGGCGCACGTCGGCCTCTGCTTCACCGACGATCTGGAAGGCCACCTCCGCACCGCCGTCCTGGTCCTCGAGGATCACGGTAGCGCCGAAGACGACCCGGACGCTCGCGGGCAGGTGCGCCACGTCGATGATCTCGCAGTGCGACAGCTCGTGCTCGATGTACTTGATGCGGCCCTCGATGAAGCCCTGCTGCTCGCGCGCCGCGTGGTACTCGGCGTTTTCGCTCAGGTCGCCGTGCGCCCGAGCCTCGGCAATGGCCTGGATGACACGCGGGCGGTCTTCGGTCTTGAGCCTCCGCAGCTCCGCACGAAGCTTCTCTGATCCATTCAGAGTCAATGGTTTACGTCTCATACATAAACCTCAGAGTGAAGGTCTTGCAGGCGATTGACCGCGACTTCCTGCAGGTGATCGATGGCCTGGCAGGTCGCCAGGGCACCCGCCAGGGTCGTGTAGTAGGTGACCTTGCGTGCCACGGCCTCGCGGCGGATGGAGTTTGACTCGCGGATGGCCTGCTTGCCCTCGGTCGTGTTGACGATGAGGCTGATCTCGTCGTTCTTGATCATGTCGACGATGTGCGGCCGGCCTTCGCGCACCTTGTTGGCACGCCGGCACCGCACTCCCGCACGCTCGATGACGTCGGCGGTGCCGTGGGTGGCCACGATCTCGAAGCCGCGCTCGACGAGCAGCTTCGCCAAGTCCGCCGCGCCCGGCTTGTCGCGGTCGCGGACGCTGATCAGGCACACGCCACGGGTCGGGAGGATCACCCCGGACGCGCTCTGGGCCTTCGCATAGGCCTCGCCGAAGCTGCGGCCCGTGCCCATTACCTCGCCGGTCGACTTCATCTCCGGGCCGAGTATCGGGTCGGCATCGGGGAACTTGCTGAACGGGAAGACCGCTTCCTTCACCGAGAAGTACCCCGGCACGCGCTCCTGGGTCAACCCGAGCTCCGCCAGCGTGCGCCCGGCCATCACGCGCGCACCGGCCTTGGCGAGCGCCACACCGGTCGCCTTCGACACGAACGGGGCCGTACGCGAGGCGCGCGGGTTCACCTCGAGCACGTAGACGACGCCGTTCTGGATCGCGAACTGCACGTTCATCAGGCCGATGACGTTGAGCGCGAGCGCCATCCGGCGCGTCTGGTCGCGGATCTGCGCCTGCAGTTCGCGACTCAGGCTGTTCGGCGGCAGCGAGCAGCCCGAATCCCCCGAGTGCACGCCCGCCTGTTCGACGTGCTCCATGATGCCGCCGATGTAGACGTCCTTGCCGTCGCAGATCGCGTCGACGTCGACTTCGATGGCGAGGTCCAGGAAGCGGTCGAGCAGCACCGGGCTGTCGTTGGAAACCTGCACGGCGTGGGTCATGTACGCGCGCAGGTCGTCCTCGGTGAAGACGACCTCCATCGCGCGGCCACCGAGCACGTAGGACGGCCGTACCACGAGCGGGAATCCGACCTCGCCCGCGAGCCTGACCGCGTCCTCCTCGGTACGCGCCGTGCGGTTCGGCGGCTGCTTGAGGTGCAGCCGGTCGACGAGCTTCTGGAATCGCTCGCGGTCCTCCGCGACGTCGATCGAATCGGGGCTCGTACCGATGATCGGCACCCCCGCCGCGCCGAGCGCCTTCGCGAGCTTGAGCGGCGTCTGGCCACCGTACTGGACGATGACCCCGAACGGCTTCTCGACGTGGAGAATCTCCGCGACGTCCTCGAAGGTGAGCGGTTCGAAATACAGCCGGTCCGAGGTGTCGTAGTCGGTCGAGACGGTCTCCGGATTGCAGTTGACCATGATGGTCTCGAATCCGTCCTCGCGCAGCGCGAGCGCCGCGTGCACGCAGCAGTAGTCGAACTCGATGCCCTGTCCGATACGGTTCGGACCGCCGCCGAGGATCATGATCTTGCGCCGCCCGCTCGGTGCCGCCTCGCACTCCTCCTCGTAGGTCGAGTACAGGTAGGCGGTCGAGGTCGCGAACTCCGCCGCGCACGTGTCGACCCTCTTGTACACCGGCCGCACGCCGAAACCCTGGCGGCGCTCCCGCACCTCGCCCTCCGTCACGCCGGTGAGACGGGCGATGCGGCTGTCGGCGAACCCCTTGCGCTTCAGCGTGCGCATGCGCGAGGCGTCGAGCATCGCGAAACCGGCCTCGGCGATCTCGGACTCCTCGCGGACGAGATCCTCGATCTGCACCAGGAACCACGGGTCGATGTGCGACGCGCGACGGATCTCCTCGGGCGCCAGTCCCGCGCGGAACGCGTCGGCCACGTACCGCAGCCGGTGGGGCCCCGGCATGCGCAGTTCCTCGAGCAGCGCGTTGCTGGCCTCGTCGTCCAGCGGGAGCGCCAGGACGGGCGTGAGTCCGTCGATGCCGGTCTCGAGTCCGCGCAGCGCTTTCTGCAGCGACTCCTGGAAGGTGCGGCCCATGGCCATGACCTCGCCCACCGACTTCATCTGCGTGGTCAGCCGGTCATTGGCCGCAGGAAACTTCTCGAACGCGAAGCGGGGGATCTTCGTGACGACATAGTCGATCGCGGGCTCGAACGACGCGGGCGTCGCCCCGCCGGTGATCTCGTTGCGCAGCTCGTCGAGCGTGTAACCCACCGCCAGCTTGGCGGCGACCTTGGCGATCGGGAAGCCCGTCGCCTTGGAGGCGAGCGCCGAGGAGCGGGACACGCGCGGATTCATCTCGATGACGAGCAGCCGCCCGTCCTTCGGGCTCACCGCGAACTGCACGTTGGAGCCACCGCATTCGACGCCGATCTTGCGCAGCACGGCGATCGACGCGTCGCGCATCAGCTGGTATTCCTTGTCCGTGAGCGTCTGTGCCGGCGCCACGGTGATCGAGTCCCCCGTGTGGACGCCCATGGGGTCGAGGTTCTCGATGGAACAGACGATGATGCAGTTGTCGTTCCGGTCGCGAACGACCTCCATCTCGAATTCCTTCCAGCCGATCACGGCCTCCTCGAGCAGCACCTCGCTCGTGGGCGAGGCGTCGAGCCCGCGCGCGACGATCGTCTCGAACTCCTCGCGGTTGTAGGCGATTCCGCCGCCGCTGCCGCCGAGCGTGAATGACGGGCGGATGACGGTCGGGAAGCCGATCTCGGCCTGGATCGCGAGGGCCTCCTCCATGCTGTGGGCGATGCGCGAGCGCGGGCATTCGAGGCCGATCTCGCGCATGGCGTTGCGGAAGAGCTCGCGGTCCTCCGCCATGTCGATGGCCTCGCGCGAGGCGGCGATGAGTTCCACGCCGAACTTTTCGAGCACCCCCTCGCGGACGAGGTCGAGCGCGCAGTTGAGCGCCGTCTGCCCGCCCATGGTCGGCAACAGGGCGTCGGGCCGCTCCTTCTCGATGATGCGCGCGACGGTCCGCCAGTTGACCGGCTCGATGTAGACCGCGTCGGCCGTCTCCGGGTCGGTCATGATCGTCGCGGGATTCGAGTTGACCAGGATCACCCGGTAGCCCTCCTCCCGCAGCGCCTTGCAGGCCTGGGCGCCCGAATAGTCGAATTCACACGCCTGCCCGATCACGATCGGGCCCGCGCCGATGATCAGGATGCTCTCGAGGTCGGTACGCTTGGGCATGGGCCGGTCGGATCCTTCAGGTCACATCAGCTTGCGCATGGGCATCGCGCCCCGGCGCAGCATCGATTCGACGAACCGCGCGAACAGCGGCGCGAGGTCACGCGGGCCCGGACTCGCCTCCGGGTGACCCTGGAAGCTGAAGGCGGGGCGGTCGACGCACTCGAGGCCCTGCAGCGAACCGTCGAACAGGGAGCGATGGGTGGCGCGCAGCTCGTCGGGCAGCGTCGACTCGTCGACGGCGAAGCCGTGGTTCTGGCTCGTGATGTACACGCGACCGGAATCGAGGTCGAGCACCGGGTGATTCGCCCCATGGTGGCCGAACTTCATCTTCACGGTACGCGCGCCCGTCGCGAGTCCGAGCAGCTGGTGTCCGAGGCAGATGCCGAACAGGGGAATGCCGCTGTCGAGGAAATCGCGAATCGCCGCGATCGCGTAGGTGCAGGCCTCCGGATCCCCCGGACCATTCGAGAGGAACACCCCGTCGGGCCTGAGCGCCAGGACCTCGCCCGAAGTCGCCTGTGCCGGCACGACCGTCATGCGGCAACCGTGGTCGGCGAGCAGTCGCAGGAGGTTGCGCTTGATGCCGAAATCGTAGGCGACGACGTGCAGCCGCTGGCCGGGACGTCGCCGCGGACCCTGTTCGAGCGCCCAGTTGGTGCCCTCGTTCCACTGGTAGTTCCGCTTCGTCGAGACGACCTTCGCCAGGTCCATGCCCTTGAGACCGGGGAAACGCCGCGCGGCCTCGATCGCGAGCGCCGGCCGCAGGGCGGCCTCGCCGCTCGCGATGCAGCCCGCCTGCGTGCCCTTCTCGCGCAGGATCCGCGTCAGCCGGCGCGTGTCGACTTCCGCGATGGCGACGATGCCGCCGCGCACCAGGAACTGCGGCAGCGACTCGGTCGCACGCCAGTTCGAGTGCACGAGCGGCAGGTCGCGGATCACGAGGCCCGCGGCATGGATGGAGTTCGACTCGAGGTCGCCGGGGTTGGTGCCGGTGTTGCCGACGTGCGGGTAGGTCAGGGTGACGATCTGCCGGGAGTACGACGGGTCGGTCAGGATCTCCTGGTAGCCCGTCATCGCCGTGTTGAACACGACTTCGCCCGTCGCCGTCCCGGCTGCGCCGACGGAAACGCCGCGAAACACGGTGCCGTCCTCGAGCGCCAGAACAGCAGGTGTCGTCACGGCATCGCCCTCCTCGATCGGCCCGCATCCAGCAGGCGGGTACGTTTCGCGCGTGCGCCGACCAGCGGAGATGAGCCTGGGCTCATCCCGTTCCTCATTGGCTCCACGGGCTAAGGTGCGAAGTCTACGCGAGCGGCCGGCCGCGCGCCACGCGCCCGAAGTCGCGGTGAATGGCGTGCAGGGTCAATGAGTTGGCGGCACCCCGGGATTCGACGCCGGCGCCTCACCCGGCGGCTACGGGCGGCCGCGCCCGTGCGCACGGCGCTCACATGCTGCGCCGGTACTGCCCGCCCGCCTGGTAGAGCGCCCGCGAGATGCTGCCGAGCGAGGCGAACTTGACGGTTTCCATGAGTTCGCTGAACACGTTGTCCCCGCTCGCCGCCGCGGCCTGCAGCCGCCGCAGGGCCTCGGGTCGCCGGGCCGTGTTTCGCTCGAGGAACGCCCGCACGGCCGCCACCTGGTCACGCTTCTCCTGCTCCGTCGAGCGGATGAGCTCTGCGTCGCGGATCTCGTCCGCATCCTCCGTGCCGAGAAAGGTATTGACGCCGACGATGGGCAGGCGACCGTCGTGCTTCAGGGTCTCGTAGTGGAGACTCTCCTCCTGGATGCGGCTGCGCTGGTACATGGTCTCCATCGCACCGAGCACGCCACCACGCTCGGAAATCCGCTCGAACTCGCGGTAGACGGCCTCCTCGACGAGGTCCGTGAGCTCGTCGATCGCGAACGAACCCTGCCAGGGATTCTGCGTCTTGTTGAGGCCGAGTTCCTTGTTGATGATCAGCTGGATTGCGACGGCGCGCCGGACCGACGCCTCGGTCGGCGTCGTGATCGCCTCGTCGTAGGCATTCGTGTGCAGGCTGTTGCAGTTGTCGAACAGCGCATACAGCGCTTGCAGCGTGGTGCGGACGTCGTTGAACTGTATCTCGCGCGCGTGCAGGCTGCGGCCCGAGGTCTGGATGTGGTACTTGAGCATCTGCGAGCGCGGACCACCACCGTACAGGTCGCGCATCGCCCGTGCCCAGATGCGCCGCGCCACGCGGCCGATGACCGCGTATTCCGGATCCATGCCGTTCGAGAAGAAGAACGACAGGCTGGGCGCGAAGTCGTCGATCTTCATGCCCCGCGCGAGGTAGTACTCCACGATGGTGAAGCCGTTCGCCAGCGTGAACGCGAGCTGCGAGACCGGGTTCGCACCGGCCTCGGCGATGTGGTAGCCCGAGATCGAGACCGAATAGAAGTTGCGCACCTGCCGGTCGGTGAAGTACTGCTGGACGTCACCCATCATCCGGAGCGCGAACTCCGTGGAGAAGATGCAGGTGTTCTGCGCCTGGTCTTCCTTGAGGATGTCGGCCTGCACGGTGCCGCGCACCTGCGCCAGCGCCTCGGCACGGATCTTCTCGTAGGTCTCGCGGTCGAGCAGTTCATCTCCGGTCACGCCGAGCAGGCCGAGGCCGGAGCCATCGTGCCCATCGGGCAGTTCGCCCGAGTAGCGCGGTCGCTCGCGGCCGCGGTAGATCTCCGCGATGCGCGCCTGCGCCTCGACCCAGCGCCCCGACGCGCGCAGATGGCGCTCGATGCGCTGGTCGACGGCGGTATTCATGTACATCGCGAGGATCATCGGCGCCGGCCCGTTGATGGTCATCGAGACCGAGGTGGTGGGCGCGCAGAGATCGAAGCCCGAATACAGCTTCTTCATGTCGTCGAGCGTCGCGATCGACACGCCCGAATTGCCAATTCGCCCGTAGATGTCGGGACGCTCGTCGGGGTCCTCGCCATAGAGAGTGATCGAGTCGAACGCGGTCGAAAGCCGCGCGGCGCCGTGGCCCGCAGCGAGGTAATGGAACCGTCGATTGGTGCGCTCGGGACCGCCTTCGCCCGCGAACATGCGCGTCGGATCCTCCTCCTCGCGGCGGTACGGATACACCCCTGCCGTGTAGGGGAAATGTCCCGGCAGGTTCTCCTTGAGCAGGAAGGTGAGCAGGTCGCCCCAGTCGCGATGCCGCGGCACGGCGAGCTTCGGCACGCGGTCGTAGCTCAGCGTCTCGGTGTAGTTGTCGCCGCGTATCTCGCGACCGCGGACCACGTAACGGTACTCGGGATCCGTCGCCGCCCGCGCCTGGGCGGGCCACCGCCGCAGCAGGTCCAAGGCCTCGGGTCCCGATGCCTCGAGCGCGTCGTTGTACGCCTCGCGCAACTGCATGCGGGAGGTGTCCGAGGCATCGGCGAGCGCAACGCCGGAATACGCCTCGAGCGGCGCCGGCAACAGCGGGTCGCCGAGCGTGCGCAGCGCATCGTGGAGACTTTGCGCGCGGCTGGCCGCCTCGGCCCGATGCCGCAGGTCCTCGCGTGCCCGGCGGCCGTTCCCCGCGATCTCCGCGAGGTAGCGGGTCCTGTTCGCAGGCACGAGCGCGCGGCGCTCGACCTGCGCGGTGGGTCCGGGGTCGGCCACGTGCCAGAGGCCCGCTTCGCCGGTCTTCCCGTCCAGCTTCCCGCACAACGCCGCGAACAGCCGGTTCACCCCGGGATCGTTGAAGCGGCTCGCGATGGTCGGATACACCGGAACCTCGTCGTCCGGCCGCTGGAACTGCGCGTGATTGCGCCGCCATTGCTTGCGCACGTCGCGCAATGCATCCTCCGCGCCGCGCTTCTCGAACTTGTTGAGGGCGATCAGCTCCGCGAAATCGATCATGTCGATCTTCTCGAGCTGGCTCGCGGCCCCGTACTCGCTCGTCATCACGTAGAGCGGCACGTCGACGAGGTCCACGATCTCCGAGTCGCTCTGGCCGATGCCGGCCGTTTCGACCACGACCAGGTCGAAGGCCGCGTACCTGAGCAGGGCCAGCACGTCCGCAAGGACTGCGCTGGTCGCGAGGTTCTGGCGCCGAGTGGCGAGCGAACGCATGAACACCTGCCCGGACACGAGCGAATTCATGCGGATCCGGTCGCCGAGCAGAGCACCCCCCGAGCGCCGCCGGGTGGGATCCATCGCGATGACGGCGATATTGCGCTCCGGGAAGTTGCGCACGAAGCGCATGAGCAGCTCGTCGGTGAGGCTCGACTTGCCCGCACCGCCGGTCCCCGTGATGCCGACGACCGGCACATGCCGCGTCGCGCGCGCAACGGCCTTGCGCAGGGTGGCGCCGAGTCCCGCGTCCGGATCGGCCGCCTCCAGGGCGGAGATCGTCCTGGCGATCTGCCGATGGTCGCGCGGGCCGACCGGACCGAACCCGAACGCGGGGCGCGGTCTCGCGCGGATGCGCTGCATCACGTCGTCGATCATGCCGTCGAGACCGAACCTGCGCCCGTCCTCGGGCGTATAGATCCGCTCCACGCCGTACGCCTCGAGCTGCTCGATCTCGTGGGGTGCGATCGTGCCGCCCCCGCCGACGAAGACGCGAATGTGATCCGCGTCCTGCTCGCGCAGCATGTCGATCATGTAGCGGAAATACTCGTTGTGACCACCCTGGTACGAGCTGCAGGCGATCGCGTCCGCGTCCTCCTGGATCGCCGCGCGGACGATGTCGGCCACGCTGCGGTTGTGGCCGAGGTGGACGACCTCCGCGCCGTGTGCCTGCAGCAGGCGGCGGATGATGTTGATCGCCGCGTCGTGGCCGTCGAACAGCGACGCCGCGCTGACGAAACGCAGCGGCGCGTCGTCCGGGCGATCCGCCACGCGCCGCAGAACGGTGTCGCCCGTCGTGCCGTTGCTCATGTGCCTGCCCCCGCCGCTGCAACCGTCCGGTGCAGCATGATACTACTGTTGAGTAGATTTTTACTGGTGAGTATGATTGAGGCTGCCCGGTCCGTCAACCACCCGCCCGGGCGGCCCGGCACCCGGAGACCACCATGGCGAATGCAAGTCGACGCCCGAGCGACCCGCGGTCCCGCGAGGCGACTCCACCCTCACCATGGGACGCGCGGCGCAAGCGCCGGCACGATCACGACCTGAAGCGCGAGGCCGTCGTCCGTGCCGCGGCGCAGGCCTTCAACGCGCGCGGCTACCACAACACGTCGCTCGACGACATCGCGGCCGCGCTCGGCGTCACGAAGCCGACGGTCTACTACTACGTCGCGAGCAAGGAGCACCTGCTGCTCGAGTGCTTTCGCGCGGGGCTGCAGGGCGTCCACGCCGCGCTGCACGAGTCGGAGCGCTCGGGCCACTCCGGCCGCGAGCGGCTGAATGCGGTCGTACGCGGTTATGCCGCGGCGATCGCCTCCGAGTACGGCTGGTGCATGGTCCGCGCGCACGAGCACGACCTCGGTGCGGCGATGGGCGCGGAGATCAAGGCCCTGAAGTCCGGGATCGATCAGGGGCTGCGCCGCCTGCTGCAGGCCGGCATCGACGATGGTTCCATCGCGCCGTGCGACACGAGGGTCACGGCCTTCGCCATCGCCGGTGCACTGAACGGCATCACTCACTGGTATCGCGAAAACCAGCCGATGAACCCGGCGCAGGTCGCGGACCTGTTCGTGACGTTCTTCGAGCGCGGACTGCTGCCGCGCGATCTTGCTCCGCAAAATGCGCCGGCCTTACACTCGTCGGCAACGACTCCGCCCGGCCGCATCCACCTGGCCGCGCGGCGTCGGCCGGCCACCGCACGAGGGTCTCGGCATGAATGAGAAGGTCGTGATACTCGCCGCGCGCCGCACCCCGATCGGGGCGTTCCAGGGAGCACTCGGCACCGTCTCCGCCACCGGGCTCGGCGCCCACGCAGCGCGTGCGGCGCTCGCGGATGCGAGCGTCGCGCCGGAGGCGGTCGACGAAGTGATCTTCGGGTGCGTGCTGCCCGCGGGTCTCGGCCAGGCTCCGGCGAGGCAGGCCGCGATTGCTGCCGGGATCGCACCGGGCGTACCTGCCACCACCGTGAACAAGATGTGCGGCTCCGGCATGAAGGCCGCCATGCTGGCAGCCGACCAGATTCGCGCCGGACACGCGGGCGTCATGCTCGCGGGCGGCCTCGAGTCCATGTCCAACGCGCCCTACATGCTCCTCAGGGCGCGCACGGGCTACCGCATGGGTCACTCCGAGCTGATCGACCACATGTTCTACGACGGACTGCAGAGCCCCTGGGACGGCAAGGCGATGGGCTGCTTCGCCGACGCGACGTCCGCAAAATACGGGTTCTCGCGCGCGGCCCAGGATGCGTTCGCCGCGGAATCGGTGCGTCGCGCGCAGCGCGCGGTGCGCGACGGCGACTTCGCGGCGGAGATCGCGCCGGTCACGGTCAGGACCCGCAAAGGCGAGCACATGGTCGCGCAGGACGAGACTCCATTCTCGCTGGATATCGAGAAGATCCCCTCGCTCAAGCCCGCCTTCGGCAAGGACGGCACGGTCACTGCGGCATCCTCGTCCTCGATCTCGGACGGCGCTGCTGCGCTCGTGCTGGCGGGCGAGGCCGCGGCAAGGGAGCGCAGCCTGCGCCCCATCGCCCGGGTCGTCGCTTACTCGAGCCATGCGCAGGCCCCGGAGTGGTTCACCACGGCCCCGGTCGCGGCGATACGCAAGGCACTCGACCTCGCGGGATGGCAGGCGGCCGACGTCGACCTGTTCGAGATCAACGAGGCGTTCGCCTGCGTGACGATGGCCGCCATCGAGGACCTCGCCCTCGACCACGCACGCGTCAACGTCAACGGCGGCGCCTGCGCGCTCGGTCATCCGATCGGGGCGACCGGCGCCCGGCTCGTGACGACACTGGTCCATGCCTTGCGGCGGCGCGGTCTGCGGCGTGGAATCGCGTCTCAGTGCATCGGCGGCGGCGAAGCCACTGCGATCGCGATCGAGTTGCCCGGCTGACCGGCGACCATCACCATGCGCATGCGGCGACGAGACAGTGCGCTCGCCGGGAACGATCATTTCACCGGCCCGGGCCTCGACGGCGAGCGCGGGCTGCGAATCTGAGGCATCGGCACGGGAGCGGCGGAGCGCGCACATGAGCGAATCAGCAGTCGAGAACATCGAACGCGACGTGATGGAGTACGACGTCGTGATCGTGGGCGCAGGCCCCGGCGGCCTCGCCTGCGCCATTCGATTGAAGCAGTTGAATCCGGACCTGAGCGTCTGCCTGCTCGAAAAGGCGTCGACCGTGGGCGCCCATGCACTCTCGGGCGCCGTCCTCGAACCGGGGCCGCTCGACGAGCTGCTGCCCGGCTGGCGCGACGAATACAAGGGCATCCTCGTACCCGCCGGACGCGATGAATTCACGTACCTGACACACAGGAGGCGCTTCAGGCTTCCTACGCCGCCGCAGATGAACAATCATGGCAACTTCATCGTGTCGCTCGGCAACGTCGTGGCGCATCTCGCGACGAAGGCCGAGGCGCTCGGCTGCGACGTATTCGCGGGCTTCGCCGCGGCGGCGCCGCTGTTCGACGATTCCGGCGCGGTCGCCGGCGTGCGCATCGGCGACATGGGTCTCGGCAAGGACGGCCGACCCGGCGACAACTACGCCCCCGGGCCCGAGATCCGCGCCAGGACCACGATCCTCGCCGAGGGCTGTCGCGGCAGCGTGTCGAAGGTCCTCATCAACCGTTTCCGCCTCGATGCAGGAAAGTCGCCGCAGACCTACGGGCTCGGCTTCAAGGAACTGTGGCAGCTGCCGGAAGGGCGCGGGCAGCCTGGCCTGATCCAGCACACGCTCGCCTGGCCGCTCGACAGCGCCACCTACGGGGGCAGCTTCCTCTATCACCTCGACCAGGATCGGGTGTACGTGGGCTTCGTGGTCGGCCTCGACTATCCCGACCCGCGCTTCCAGCCCTTCGAGGCTTTTCAGCAGTTCAAGAACCACCCTTCGCTGAAACCGCTGTTCGACGGTGGCGAACTCATGGCCTATGGCGCGCGCACCATCATCGAAGGCGGCTGGCAGTCCATGCCGACGCTCGAGATGCCGGGCGCGATGCTGATAGGCGACGCGGGCGGCACGCTCAACGTGCCGAAGATCAAGGGCGTGCACCAGGCGATCCGCTCGGGCGCGCTCGCGGCCCAGCATCTCGTCGAAACCGGGGGCAGCGCAGGCTTCGATCAGCGCTGGCGCGCGTCGCCGGGCGGCCTCGAACTCTACAAGGTCCGCAACATCCGCCCCGGTTTCCGCTTCGGGACGTGGGCCGGTCTCGTGAACGCCGCGCTCGAGACGGTGACCGCAGGCCACTCGCCGTGGACGCTCGGGAATCACGCGGATCACTCCGCGCTCAAGCGCCTCGACCAGCTGGCGTCGCCGGAGCGCAACTGGAGCGAGCGCACGCTGGCGCCGCGCGACCGTGTGAGCGCGGTCTTCCTCGCCGGCAACGTCCACGAAGAGTCCCAGCCGACGCACCTCAAGGTGGCGGACACGTCGATCTGCGCCACACGGTGTGTCCAGGAATACGCCAATCCCTGCCAGCGTTTCTGTCCGGCCCACGTCTACGAGATGGTCGACGACGGTGCCGGCGGATTGCGCCTGCAGATCAACGCGGCGAACTGCGTGCACTGCAAGGCCTGCGACATCAAGGACCCGTACGAGATCATCACGTGGACCACGCCGGAAGGCGGATCGGGTCCGAACTACCAGTCGATGTAGCCTCGGTCGGGCATGGCCGAGCCAATCTGGACCCCGCCGCCCGAGCGCGTCGCCGGCTCCCGGCTGACGCGCTTCGCGGGCTTCGCCCGCGCGCGCTACGGCGCGCCGGACGGCGACTACGAGGCCCTGTGGCGCTGGTCGGTCGATGAACGCGAGCAGTTCTGGTCCGCCCTCGTCGAATTCGCGGACGTCATCTGGACTGCGGGTCGTGCGCCGGCCCTGGAGCATCGCGATCGCATGCCGGGAGCGAGGTGGTTCGCCGACGCCGAACTCAGTTTCGCCGAGAACCTGCTGCGTCGCGAGGACGATCATCCCGCGCTGGTCTTCTGCAACGAGCGCGGTGCGCGGCGCGTCGTGACCCATGCCGGGCTCCGCGCAGAAGTCGCCCGGGTCGCGGCCGGACTTCGCGATCTCGGCATCGGACCTGGCGACCGCGTGGCCGGGTTCCTGCCGAACCTGCCCGAGGCGGTGATCGCGATGCTCGCCACGAGCAGCGTCGGCGCCGCCTGGACCTCCTGCTCGCCCGATTTCGGTGTCCACGGCGTGCTCGACCGCTTCGGGCAGATCGCGCCGCGCGCGCTCTTCACGGCCGACGGCTATTTCTACGGCGGCAAGGTGCTCGACTCGATCGCCATCGTTCGCGGGGCGCTCGGGCAGCTGCCGTCCGTCGAGAGGGTGGTCGTCGTGCCGTATGTGCAGGCGTCTCCCGACTGCGTGTCCCTGCCCGGTGCGGTGGACTATGGGTCGTTCGGCACTCCCGGCGCGGCGCTGGATTTCACCCGCGTCCCGTTCGACGCACCGCTCTACGTCATGTACTCGTCGGGAACCACGGGCGTGCCGAAGTGCATCGTGCACGGCGTGGGCGGCACGCTCCTGCAGCACCGCAAGGAGCACCTGCTGCACACCGACCTCGGCCCGGACGACAGGTTTTTCTACTTCACCACCTGTGGCTGGATGATGTGGAACTGGCTCGTGTCCGGGCTCGCGGGCGGCAGCACGCTCGTGCTCTACGACGGTTCGCCCCTCGCACCCGACCGCGACGTCCTGTGGAGGATGGCCGAGCGGGAACGGATCACCGTCTTCGGCACGGGTCCGAGGTACCTGTCGGCCGTCGAGAAGGACGGCGGCTCGCCGGGCCGCGACTTCGATCTCGGGTCGCTCAGGACGCTGCTCAGCACGGGCTCGCCGCTGTCGCCCGAAGGGTTCGACTTCGTCTACGGAAAAGTCAAGCGCGACCTGCACCTCGCGTCGATCTCTGGCGGGACGGACATCATCTCGTGCTTCTGCCTCGGCAGCCCGTGGCTGCCCGTGCATCGCGGCGAGATCCAGTGCCGCGGCCTCGGCATGAAGACCGAAGTGCTCGACGACGGCGGGCATCCCGTCGTCGGCGTGCAGGGCGAGCTCGTCTGCAGCGCACCCTTCCCGTCCATGCCGATCGGTTTCTGGAACGACCCCGACGGCCGCAGGTATCGCGCCGCGTACTTCGAGCGGTTCCCGAATACCTGGTGCCACGGCGATTACGCGCTGCTCACCGGGCACGGCGGGATCGTGATCCTCGGGCGCTCCGACGCGGTTCTCAACCCGGGCGGCGTGCGCATCGGGACGGCAGAGATCTACCGGCAGGTCGAGAAGCTCGGCGAGGTCCAGGAGAGCCTCGCGGTCGCGCAGGACTGGGAGGGCGACGTTCGCGTGGTCCTGTTCGTCCGCCTGCGACCGGGCATCGAACTCGATGCTGCACTCGAGCAGCGGATTCGCGAAACCATTCGCGCGAACACGACACCTCGTCACGTGCCGGCCAGGATCGTCGCGGTGCCGGACATCCCGCGTACCATCAGCGGCAAGATCGTCGAGCTCGCGGTGCGCGACGTCGTCCACGGCCGCCCGGTCCGCAACATCGACGCACTGGCCAATCCCGAGGCGCTCGAACACTTCCGCAACCGCCCGGAACTCGCGGGCTGACCGGGCACGCGGGCCGATGAGCGATCGCCACGGGTTGCGGCAGGCCTACCAGGAGGCACTGCGCCGGCACGGCTATCGCCCGGATCCGGCCCAGGAACACGCCATCGCCCGACTCGATGAACTGCGGCTGCGGGTCGCGCGCTCCGATGCCGCGCGCAGGGGCTGGGTCACCCGCCTGCGCCAGCGGCTCGGCACATCCGCCCGGACGGGCAACGTGCGGGGCGTCTACCTCTGGGGCGGCGTCGGTCGCGGCAAGACGTTCCTCATGGACCTGCTTCACGCGCATCTCGCGGTGCCGTCGCGCCGCGATCATTTCCACCGCTTCATGAAAGACGTGCATGCCCGTCTGGCCGCGCTGCGTGCCGTCGAGGATCCGCTCGCGCGGGTCGCCGGGGAAATCGCCGGGGATGCGCGCGTCGTCTGCCTCGACGAGCTGTTCGTGAGCGACATCGCCGACGCGATGATCCTGTCGGGGCTGTTCGGCGGCCTGCTTGCACGGGGCACGACACTCGTCTTCACCTCCAACGCGCCGCCCGACGAACTCTACCGGGACGGCCTGCAGCGCAGCCGCTTCGTCCCGGCCATCCGCCTCATCGAGCGTCACTGCGAAGTCGTGAACGTCGAGGCCGGGCACGACTATCGCCTGAGACAGCTCGAGAAGGCGCCGCTCTACCTCGACGCAGGAGATGCGGGAAGCGAGGGAGCGCTCGGGGATCGATTCGCGGAAATCGCCGGCGAGACAGGCCAGATGGGCGGCGCCGTGCGAGTCGAGGGCCGCGACATCGCGGTGCGCCGGCGCCACGAGGAGGTCGTGTGGTTCGACTTTGCCGCCCTCTGCGAAGGGCCGCGCGGCACGGCCGACTACGTCGAGATCGCGCGGGACTTCCACACGGTGTTCGTGTCGGGAGTCCCGGTGTTCGACGCCTC
>JAGOXN010000136.1 GCA_018059685.1 Steroidobacteraceae bacterium
GACGAGCGCAAGGGCCTAATCGCGGCTCAGTCGCCCCGTAGCGCCGGCCTGCAGGTGCAATCCCTGGTCGGATGGCTCAGCGCGGGTGACTCCGGGCGACAGGAAGGTGTATTTCGAACCGCCGCGCTGCTCGAGTTCTGGCAGGTCGGTGGGCTCGTCCACGTCCGCCTCGAGACCCGGCAATCGAACGGTGCTTACCGCCAATCCATGCCGCGCTGCCTCGGCGTGATGCCGGGCGCAGCTGTCTTCGCCGAAGCAGAACCGCAGCGGCGTCGGCAGGCCCAGGAACAAAGCGTTGGTGCCGGTCCCGCTCCGGTCCGGGGCGAGGACCACGCCTCCCCCGCGGCCGGCGGCCACGAACTGGTCGACCTCCGCGGCAGTGACGAACGGAAGATCGGCGTGCAGGATCAGCAGATGCGTCGCCCCGTGGTCCTGCAGGCGACTCGCCGCCGAGGCAAGCGCATCGTTGAGACCGGTCCCCGGGTCGGGAAGCACGAGGACCTGCGCATCGAACCGGCCCGGCTCGGCCGTCACCACCGCGACGCCGTCGACGGAACGGCTGGCGCGCAGCGCGGCAAGGACGTCCTGCAGCATCACCTCGGTCAGGCGGTCGCGTTCCGGCGCAGACAGGTGCCCCGCCAGGCGTGCCTTGCGTGCGGGTCGCGCCTTGACCGCAACCAGCGCCCAGCAGGTCATGCCGGTGCCCCGGGACGGCTGTTGCCCGAATGCCCGGGCTGCTCGTACGTGTCATGCATGTTCGGCATCGTGACAGAGACCCGTCGCCTGCGCCAACACCTCGCAGGAAGGCTATTTGGGAAGCCATGGACCGTCCTCGTCCACGAGGACTACGCCGCCGCACCGGCTGCACGGCTCGCGGTCTGCGGCCGCGCCGCAATCCCCGCATCAACCGACGCCGTGACCGGCCCGCCAGCGTCCGCGCTAGCTGATGGAAGCGACGCTGCTCAACAGCATGTGAACGAGGGTCGTCTGCCGCCGCACCCCCGTCTTGGCGAAGATCGACCGCAGATGGGCACGGATCGTGTTCTTGCGGATTCCGAGTTCCACTGCGGCTTCGTCCAGTGTCAGACCGCTCGCCAGCAGCAGGGCCAGCATGGCTTCCGCGCCCGTCAGACCGAACAGGTGCCGGATCATCTCCTGGGAGAGCTGTGACCGCTGCTCCGGGTCCCGGATGAAGGCAACGGCCGTCGGACGGTGCCGGTCCTCCGACCATTCGCCGAGCGGAACCGGCCGCACCAGTACGCCGAGGCTGGCCCGCCCCGAGGGCCGCGTCACTGACATCGCTTCGGGCACGGCGGGCGAGGCGCCAGGCGAGGCGAGAGCCACCTTGATCAGCCGTTGCAGTTCACGGTCCTCGGAGGGGAACTCGGCATGCAACCGGCTCTGGATGATCCGGATGCCGTCGTTATCGGCGAGGACCGTGTCGGCGACACGGTTGGTCCGCATGACCGAGCCCTTCTCGTCGAATACGACCGTACCGACCAGCATGCGGTCCATCGTGGTCGAGTACAGCAGGCGCTCCGTCTCGATGAGATTGATGCGTGAATGCAGGATCACGGCGCGCTTGAGGTGCGGCAGCAGTGCCTGGCACAGGGATCTGTCCGCCTCCGAGAAGTCCCGGTCCGTAGCCGGTCGCGTGATGCGCAGCCGGCAGTCGGCCCCGCCTTCGGTGACAATGTCCGCTCCCAGGATGTAGCGGATCCTGTTCGGCTCGATGAACGCCCGGTAGAACTCACCCGTCATCCAAGAGGTGCCTTTCATCTCGTCGATGGTGACCGCGCGCTCGACGGGCAGCCCCACGAACGGGTCCATCGAGAACACCTGGTAGTGACTGTAGGCGGCGTTGTAGACCTCCGCGCCGCGATCGCCCGCCCGTACGAGCAATGCCGGCTGGTCGGCCGAAGCCGGTCGCAGGATCAGGGTCACCCAGTTCGCGCGCATGACCGCCCGCAGCGTGACGAGCGTCCCGCCCCACGGCACGGATTCGAGCGGTCCCTGGTAAATCGCGCCGATCAACTCACTGAACTGCTCGATCGAGATCGGCATTGCCTCCCCGCTCGCGGGTCCCGGTCGCCGCGGGAACGCCGGCTCTCTGTTCACTGGAGTGTTGCGACTGTGACCACGAGGTGCCGGCAATGCTCCGCCACGCGCGCCAGATCGACCGCTCGACGATGATAGGTCGACCATGGGCTGGCCTGCAATCGGCGCTCTTCAGGTCCCGCCGGTACTGCCGCGGCCGACCTGCGCCAGGTCCAGGAAGACTGGCTTCTCGCCGCCGCCGTGCACCTCGATCTTGGCGCCGCTCACGTAGGCGGCCAGCGGCGAGGCGAGGAAGATGCATGCATCCGCCACGTCGCGCGGCGTGCCCATGCGCTGCAGGGGCAGCATCGCTCCGACCCGTTTCAGACCCGCGTCCCCGCCATAGTGCTCGAGCGAGTTCTCGGTGATCACGAGGCCAACGATCAGGGCGTTGACCCGGATCCGCTCGGGGCCCCACTCCATCGCCAGCGACTCCGTGAGGTTGAGGAGCCCCGCCTTCGCCGCACCATACGCCGCGGTTCGCGGCGAGGCGCGTACGGCCGACACGCTTGAGATGTTGATGATCGAGCCGCCCTCGCGCTGAGTGCGCATCACGGCATGCGCCGCCTGCGACATGAAGAACGCAGAGCTCAGGTTCAGCTGGATCACCTTCTCGATCAGGGCCGGGGAGCACGTTGCCGAATCGACCTCGGGACTCCCGCCGGCGTTATTGACCAGGACGTCGAGACCGCCATGATCGCGCGCGATGCCCTCGACCAGCGCGTGGCACTGATCAGCCTCGCGCACGTCGCACTTGCGAAACTCTGCGGCTCGTGCGCCCGACGCTGGCAGCGCGTCAGGGTTCCTGCGCCCGCAGACGACGACCGTGGCCCCGCGCTCGAGGAACGCCTCGGCGATGCCGAGACCGATGCCCGCAGTGCCGCCGGTCACGAGTACCCGGCTGCCCGAAAAGTCCAGCGCCGCGTCCGCCACCTTCGTCCCTCGCATCGTGCGAAACTATCTGCTACGGTTCCCGGGCCAAGTTGAATTCAGATTCGATTGATTGGCGGCCCGCCGATATCCGGATATATAGACGTTTCGGCCACGCGCATGCAAGCCCAACTCCCGGCAACGGGCCCCGCTGCCCTGACGCTTGCCGCGCGCAGGTTCGGCACCGACGTGGCGCTCGAGGAAGACGGCCGGCGCTGGAGCTACCTCGAACTCGAAGCTGCGGTCCGGCGCGCGGCAGCGGCGTTCGTCGCGGCGGGTCTGCGTCACGCCGACCGCGTGGCGATCTGGGCGCCGAACATGGGCCGATGGATCGTGGCGGCGCTCGGCGCGCAATCGGTCGGCGGCATCATCGTGCCGCTCAACACGCGCCTCAAGGGACGCGAGGCTGGCTACATCCTGAACCGCAGTGGCGCCCGCATCCTCGTGCACGCCCGCGAGTTGCTCGGTACCCGCTTCGCCGATCTCCTCGTGGGCGAGACGCTGCCTGCACTCGAGCGACGCGTCGTGCTCGACGGTCCGGAATGGGACCAGTTTCTCACCGCCGGTGAGTCCGTTGCCGAGGGGGACGTGACGGAGCGCCTCGCGCAGCTCCGTGGCGAGGACGTGGCCGACATCCTGTTCACGTCGGGAACCACGGGCCAGCCCAAGGGGGTCATGTCCTCGCACGCGCAGAACATTCGCGTCTTCGATGCCTGGGCCACCGTGGTCGGGCTGGAACGGGGTGATCGGTACCTGATCGTCAATCCGTTCTTCCACGCTTTCGGCTACAAGGCGGGCTGGCTCGCGTGTCTGCTGCGCGGCGCCACGATCCTGCCCCTCGCGGTGTTCGATGCGGACGTGGTGCTGCAGCGCATCGTCGACGATCGGATCTCGGTCCTGCCTGGTGCACCGACCCTGTTCCAGTCACTGCTCACGAATCGCGAACGCACGCCGGTGGACGTCTCGTCCCTGCGCCTCGCGGTGACGGGCGCGGCCAGCGTGCCGGTGACGCTGGTCGAGCGCATGCGCTCCGAACTGGGCTTTCGCACCGTGATCACAGGCTACGGTCTCACGGAGTCAACCGGCTGCGTGAGCATGTGCCGGGCGGGCGACAGCCCCGAACGCATCGCACGCACCTGCGGTGCGCCGTTGCCGGGTGTCGAGGTCCGCGTCGTCGACGAATCGGGCGACGAGGTACCCAGGGAAACGGAAGGCGAACTCCTGGTGCGTGGCTACAACGTCATGCTCGGCTATTTCGATGACCCGGCGGCGACGCAGGCCGCCATCGACGCCGATGGCTGGCTGCACACGGGGGACATCGGCGTGATGGACGACGCCGGCTACCTGCGCATCACCGACCGCAAGAAGGACATGTTCATCGTCGGTGGCTTCAACTGCTATCCGGCGGAGATCGAGAACCTGCTGAGCGCCCATCCCGCCATCGCGCAGGTGGGCGTCGTCGGTGCGCCCGACGAGCGCATGGGTGAAGTCGGACATGCCTACGTCGTGCTGCGCCCGGATGCCACGCTCGACGAACCCACGCTCATCGCCTGGTGCCGCGAGAACATGGCGAACTACAAAGTGCCGCGGCGCGTTCACTTCGTCACCGAGCTGCCGACGACGGCGTCCGGCAAGGTTCAGCGCTACGCGCTCAAGGCCGATCAACCTTGAACGGATGGCGCGATTCGAACCGCCGGCCCGTACGACGCCAGGCAAGGACGGGAGAGTCCGGATGACGACCGCACATCCCCCGGGGACCCGGTTCAATGCCGGCTTCGGTACCGGCATCTTTCGCCGGCGTCTGCGCCTGATCTCCGGGCCGGGCGAGGTCCGCGCGGGCCTCGAGGACACGAACCATGCGATGCGGCTCGTGCTGAGGCACGATGGCCAGCGGGTCACCGGCATCGAGCCCGTCATGACGCGCATCCCGATGTCGATCTGTGCCGGCGCGGCCGTGCCTCTGCGTGCCTTCGTCGGTCTTGCGCTCGCGTCCTACCCGACGCGACCGTCCGCAGTCGTCGACGCGCGCGCGAACTGCACCCACCTGCATCACCTGGCGCTGCTGGCGATGGCACATGCGCACCGTACCGGCACCCGGCAATACGACGTCGAGATTCCCGATGAGCATCCCGACCCGGTCTGGTCATCGGTGCGTTGCGACGGCGTCGTGGTGCATCGCTGGCGCACCTTCGACGCGCGGATCGTCGGGCCAGACTCGTTCGCAGGTCTGTCCCTGCGCGACGGGTTCGGGCGCTGGGTCACGGAACGGTTCCAGGACGACGAGCTCGAGGCTGCATACGTGCTCGGCAATGCGTACGTAGTCAGTTTCGCGCGACGCTTCGACACCGAAGCCTGGGCGGGCAAGCAGGCCGTGGGTCACACGCGCGTCGCAGGCCGGTGCTTCAGCTACCAGCCCGAGGTCGTGAGTCGAGGCGTCTATCTCGCAGACGTCGCGCGGGATACCACCGACGCCGACACGCCGCTGCTGGCCGATTTCGAGTGACTCTTCTGCAGGGCACTACCGTGGGGACCTCGATATGAGGGCATACCGAATCGCGGGCTCACTGCTCGCCGCAGCCTCTCTCGCCATCGCGGCGCAATCAACACCATTCGCCTTCGTTGCCGCCACAGCCGCTGCCGACACATTGCAGCGCATGGCGCCGCCCGGCGCACCGAACGTGGTGATCGTGCTGCTCGACGACGTGGGATTCGGCGCTGCAGCGACTTTCGGTGGTCCGGCTGCGACACCCACCCTCGAGGCCCTGGCCAGCGACGGACTCCGTTACAACCGTTTCCATACGACGGCCATCTGTTCGCCGACGCGCGCGGCGCTCCTGACCGGTCGCAATCCTCACGCCACGGGCATTGGCGCCGTGATGAATGTCGCCGATGCGAGACCTGGGTATTCGGGATTCCATGCCAAGGACACGGCGACCATTGCCGAGATCCTCCGGCAGCATGGCTACAGCACGGCGGCGTTCGGCAAGTGGCACCAGACGCCGGACTGGGAGGCGTCACAGAGCGGCCCGTTCGATCGCTGGCCGACCGGCGAGGGCTTCGAGAAATTCTACGGATTCCAGGGTGGCGAGACGGACCAGTTCGAACCGACGCTCTACGAAGGGACGACCCCGGTGCTTCGTCCGCCGGGCCGGGACTACCACCTGACCGAGGATCTCGTCGACCAAAGCATCCGCTGGCTACAGATGCAGGCGGCCGTCACGCCGCGCAAGCCGTTCTTCCTCTACCTGGCGCCCGGTGCCACGCATGCTCCCATCCAGGTGCCAGCGCAGTACCTCGCCCGCTATCGGGGCCAGTTCGACCAGGGCTGGGATGCGATCCGCGGTGAAATCCTCGCTCGCCAGAAGCGCCTGGGCGTGGTACCCGCGAGTGCGGTACTGACGCCGCGCCCGCCGGGACTGCCGGCCTGGGACAGCCTGGTGCCCGCGGAGCAGGCGTTCGCCACGCGCCTCATGGAAGCCTACGCCGCCTTTCTGACGCACACGGACGAGCAGGTCGGACGGCTCGTCCGGGCGCTCAAGGACGACGGCCGGTTCGACGACACCCTGTTCATCTACGTGGTCGGCGACAACGGCGCAAGTGCAGAGGGCGGGCTGGAAGGCAGTCTCAACTACATGGGTCGGCTGCAGGGTTTGCCCGAACCGCAGGCCGGGAGGCTCGCGGGCATCGACCGCATCGGCGGTCCCGATGCCTACGCCCACTACAACTCGAGCTGGGCCTGGGCCATGAATACGCCGTTCCCATGGACCAAGGCGGTGGCTTCGCACCTCGGCGGAACCCGCAACCCGATGGTCATCACCTGGCCGAAGCGCATCAAGGACCGGGGCGGTCTGCGAAGTCAGTTCGGTCACGTGAACGACGTGGCTCCCACGCTCCTCGAGGCAGCCGGCATCAGCATGCCGGGCGAGGTCAACGGCGTGGCGCAGAAGCCGTTGAACGGCACGAGCCTCGTTTATTCGTTCGATGATGCGGCAGCCCCCGAGCGGCACCGGACGCAGTATTTCGAAGTCTTCGGCCACCGCGCGATCTATCACGATGGCTGGATGGCGTCCGCCTTTCACGTCCGGTTGCCGTGGCAGGCGGGACTCGAGACCCGGGACACGCCGGTCGAGGCGGATCGCTGGGAACTCTACGACCTGGCTGCGGATTTCTCGCAGGCGCGCGACCTGGCGACCGAAGAACCGCACAGGCTCGAGGAAATGAAGG
>JAGOXN010000137.1:0-1440 GCA_018059685.1 Steroidobacteraceae bacterium
GCATCGAGCCGCGCCGGTTCGCGCCAATGCGGCTGGAACTGCTGCGACTCGATGAACTGCGCCACGAAGTCGCCGAGGATGACGCGCGCGCCGCGCACGGTGGATCCCTGCGACCCGGTCTCCCCGCCGTACCGCAGGAGATCGGTGCGCTCGCGGATCGCTTCGGCCAGCGGGTCGAGCGACGTGGCCGCAGACGCGGGCGCAGAGGTCGGCGCCGGCACCGGCAGCGCAGCGGGCGTTTGCGCGAGGGCGAACGTGCAGCAGGCGAGCGGGAGCGCCACGATCGTGGCCCGCAAGGTCGGTGCAATCATCGATACCTCAGGTTCTGTCGGAAATCCTGGCAGTCAGGTCGTAGGCGCCGGAGCCCGTGATCGTGACGTCTGCCCAGTCGCCTGCTTTCAGGCGGCCCGGGCGTGGAATGCGCACGACGCCGTCGATCTCGGGCGCATCGGCGCTCGAGCGGGCGACCGCACCATCCTCGTCGACGGTATCGACGAGCACGCGCATCGTGCGGCCGATCTTCGCCGCAAGCTTTCCGGCGCTGATCGCGCCGGCGAGTTCCATGAACCGTTCGTACCGCTCCTGCTTCGTGTCGTCCGGCACGGGGTCGGGCAGCGCGTTCGCCGCGGCGCCCTCGACGGGCGAGTACTTGAAGCAACCGACGCGATCGAGCCGTGCCTCGGCCAGCCAGTCGAGCAGCCTCCGGAAATCGTCCTCCGTCTCTCCCGGGAAGCCGACGATGAACGTGCTCCTGAGCGTGATGTCGGGACAGGTGGCGCGCCAGGCGCGGATGCGCGCGAGCGTGTCCTCGGCATGCGCGGGCCGCTTCATGAGCTTCAGGATGCGCGCGCTCGCATGCTGGAACGGCACGTCCAGATAGGGCAGCACCTT
The DNA here is from genome assembly GCA_018059685.1 of Steroidobacteraceae bacterium. Classification (GTDB taxonomy): domain Bacteria; phylum Pseudomonadota; class Gammaproteobacteria; order Steroidobacterales; family Steroidobacteraceae; genus RPQJ01. The sequence continues at coordinate 892 of JAGOXN010000137.1, forward strand.
GCCTTCCGCCATGAGCGGAATGACCTTGTCGACGTGGGGGTAGGGATAGACGTAGTGCAGGCGGACCCAGGCGCCGAGCGAGCCGAGTGCGTGCGCGAGTTCGGCGAATCGCGCCTTGAGCGGCCTGCCGCCCCAGAAGCCGGTCGCGTACTTGAGGTCGGCGCCATACGCGCTCGTGTCCTGGGAGATGACCAGCAGTTCCTTCACCCCGGCCGCGACGAGGCGCTCCGCCTCGAGCATGACCTCGCCGATCGGACGGCTCGCGAGGTCCCCGCGCATGGACGGGATGATGCAGAAGCTGCAGCGGTGATTGCAGCCCTCGGAAATCTTGAGGTAGGCGTAGTGGCGCGGCGTGAGGCGGATGCCCTGCGGGGGCACCAGGTCCACGAAGGGATCGTGCAGGGGCGGCAACTGCTCGTGAACCGCGCCGACCACGTCCTCGTAGGCGTGCGGGCCCGTCACCTTGAGCACGCGCGGGTGGCGATCGGTGATGGTCTCGGGCCGGGCACCGAGGCAGCCGGTGACGATCACCCTGCCGTTGCGGGCGAC
>JAGOXN010000137.1:1540-7234 GCA_018059685.1 Steroidobacteraceae bacterium
TCAATCCGCGCGGACAGGTGCCGACGCTCATCGTCGACGGCAGGCCGTGCTTCGAATCCGCGGCGCTGCTCATGCTGCTCGCGGAACGTCATCCGGAAGCCAGGCTCGCGCCGCCGGTCGGCAGCGAACTGCGCGCCGACTGGTATCAGTGGATCGCGTTCTTCGCGACGACCTTCGGGCCGGTCTTCCGTTACTGGTTCTATCCGCCGGACCTCGGCGCGCCCGAACACCCGCCCGCAGTGCGCGCGGCGCTGCAGAAAAAGATCGAGGACTCCTGGGCGCTGGTGGATGCGCACCTCGCCGCGCAGGGGCCTTACATGCTCGGCGCGGAACTCACGGCCGTGGACCTGCTCGCGACGATGTACATGCGCTGGTCGCGCAACATGCCGCGCCCCGCGCACGCCTGGCCGGCGCTCGAGGTCCTCGCCGACCTCGTCCGCGCGCGCCCGAGCTGGAAGCGGCTGTACGAGGTCGAGGGCCTGACCGAGTGGGCGGCGTAGCGACTCGCGATCATTGCAGGTCGATAGTTCAGTTCCGCTGAAGAGTTTCCGCGGGAACGTCGCCGCGGAGAACCTACAGCCGGATCTCCCGCCAGCGTCCCGAGCGCCAGCGCAGGTACAGCGCACCGCCGAGCAGTACGACGTAGGCGAGGAGCGCGATCCAGCCGCCGATTGCGCCGTAGCCGAATTGCGGCAGCACGTCGAACCAACCCTGGCCCGGCGCGAATGTCAGCATGTGTGCGAGCGGCACGAACACGCCCCACGACAGCGCGAAGAAAATCAGCGCGGGCATGCGCACGTCGCCGGCGCCACGCAGCGCAAAGCCCGACCCGAGATTGAGCCCGTCGAAGAGCTGGTAGCCGGCTGCGACCCACAGGAGCACGATGCCGAGTTCGATGACCGAGGCACCCTGCGGATCGGTGTCGGCGACGAAGGCAGGCATCACCCAGGACCCCGCGAGCGCGAGCAGGATGCCGACCGCGCCCATGAAGGACATGGTCACGACGATCACCGCGTTGCCGAGCCGGCGCGCCCAGTCGCGGTCGCCCGCGCCGATGGCCTGCCCGACGAGCGTCGTGCCGGCGAGCGCGAGTCCGAGGCCCGGCAGGTAGGCGACGGACGTCAGCATCACCACGATCTGCGTCGTCGCGCCGTCGACCTGGCCGAGCCTCACCTGCATGAGCGAGAACAGCGCCATGCCGAACAGGTCGGCGGCATACATCGCGCCCATCGGCAGCCCGAGCCGGAACTCGCGCCAGAGGCTGGCCGCGTCGGGTCGCCAGCTCAGGTGCGTGCGGTAGGTGTGTCGCAGGTCCGCGCGCAGGAAGATCGCGAGCGCGAACAGGATGCCGCAGGCCATGCTCGCGTTGGTCGCCCAGGCCGAGCCGGCGATGCCCCAGCCGAACTCGAAGATGAAGACCTGGTTCAGGATCGCGTTCACGATGCCGACGAGCAGCGTCGTCATGACGGTCACGCGCGGGCGCGCAATGCCGTTGAAGAACCCGAGGACCGCCCACAACGCGACGCCGAGCGGCGCACCGAGCATGCGTGGCCGCCAGTACTCGAGCGCGTTCCGTTGCACCTCCGGGTCCAGCCCGAAGGGCGCGAGCAGGACGCTGCCCCACCCGGCGAGCGCCGCGAACAGCGGCAGCGTCAGCGCGGAGCCCCACAGCGCGACCCAGGTCGAGTGGCCCGCGCGCCAGCGCCGGCCGCCGCCTTCGGCCTGGGCGACGAAGGTCTGCACGGACAGGCCGATGCCCCCGAGCAGCATGACGAAGAAGAACACCAGCCAGAAGATCGCCGCCATGCCGGCCATCGCGACCGTCGAGATGTGGCCGACGAACCAGGTGTCGGTGAGGTTGATCACCGCCTGCAGGCTGCTGTTCACCATCAGCGGGAACGCGAGCGCAGCGATCGACCGGTAGTCGATGTGAGCCCGGCCATCGGCCCCGACCCGCCGCGCAGGCAATGGGCGCTCGATACCCGATGCGCCGTCGGGCACTGCGGCGGGCTCGTTCATGGACCGCGGCTCAGCGCCGCATGTGGCGATGCACGAAGAAGTAGTAGATCGCGCCGAGGAACAGCATCAGGCCGCCGACCCAGAGCGAGATCCGGTGCACGCTGCCTGCGAGCAGCTCCTCGTCCTGGCCCGCCGTGACTCCGATCCAGGCGAGCACCGTGCACCAGATCGCCGAGCCCACGACCGTCGCGAGCGAATACCACCCGTAGTTGAGGCGCACGATGCCGGCCGGGATCCCGATCAGGTGGCGGATCACGGGCAGCAGGCGCGAGATGAACACGCCCATGGTGCCGTAGTGTGACGACCAGGCCTCGGCCTTCTCGATCTTCTCCGGCGTGATCATGACGTAGCGCCCGTAGCGCATGAGGAGCGGACGTCCGAGCAGGCGCGACGCCCAGTACATGAGGCTTGCACCCACCCACGAACCGATCGTGCCGGCGATGACGATGCCCGTGAGCGACATCCTGCCGTTCACGTGCGCGACGTGAGCCGCAGGGGGGATTACGAACTCGCTCGGCAGGGGAATGATGGAACTCTCCATGGCCATGAGGACGCCGACGAGGAGATAGCCGCCCTCGTCGAGGGCGGCCAGATACCAGTCGAGCAGTGACGAGAAGAGTTCACGCATGATGTCGACGATTCATCCGGCAGTTGGGGGCGGCCGTCCGGCGGGTGGCGGAACGACGCGGCATTCTGCCAGATTCCCGCGCCCGTACCGTGACGCGGCTGCGATGTTCGCACCGGAGGTGCGACAATCCCCACCGGGAGCGTGCAAGAGAAGGTCCGTTGCGTGATGCGTCGCCGAGTCGGAATCGTGACCAGCGTGCTGGCGGGGCTGATCCTGCCGATTCACCCGTCCGTGTCGCAGGTGGCAGATGCCGCTCCGGTCAAAGCCGGCGAAATCCGCTCCGATCTGGTTCCCCAGGCCGAGATCCCCGCGCGTGCGGACGCGGACGACCGCTTCGCGCAGGAAGTAATCCAGCGGGCGGAGCGTCGCGGCCCGAAGGATCAGCTCGAACCGCGTCTCGATGCGCTCGCGGCGTCCGTGCAGGAACTCGCCGCCCTGCTCGAGAGCAACGATCTCGCGCTGCTGCCGGCTATCAGCCTCGATAGCCTCGGGCGGCATTGGCGTTTCTATGAGCGGCAACTCGAAACCTGGCGCCGGGACCTGGAGTCGACGAGTGGCCGGTTTCCCGAGGACGCCGCGGAACTGGCGCGGCGCAGGGTGGTCTGGGATGCGACACGGATCGCGGCCGAAGGCGGCAGCATCGCACCGGCGCTTGCCGATCGAATCCGCACGGTGCAGGCGCAGCTCGGTCGCGCGGAGCAGGCCGTGTCGGGACCCATCGAGCGCCAGATCCGTCTCGGTCGGCGCGCCAATTCAGTGGAGTCGGCCATTTCGACCGGCCAGAAGGCGGTGGCGGCGGCCATCGCCCACATCGACAGTCGACTCTGGAAGATCGATTCGCCTCCAGTCTGGGAGCTGTGGCGCGAGCCCGGTCGCACGAGCGCCGCGGCCCGCTCCGTCATGACCGGTCTCGCGCTCGAAACGCGTTTCCTGGAGGAGTACGCCTCCGCGACCAGCAGCAAGCGGCACCTGAAGAACGCGCTCGCCCTCGCCCTGCTGCCGCTGGTCGTGTGGCTCAGCTGGCGCAGCCGCAAGGTCGTGACGGAAGATCCGGAGATCCAGGCCGCCGCACGGGTCCTGCACCGCCCGATCTCGGCGTGGCTCGTCCTCGTACTGGTTGGCACGCTCCTGCTCGAGCCGGATGCGCCGACGCTGATGTACCAGGCCGTCCTGCTCGCCGCATTGATCCCGGTCCTGCGGCTACTGCCACGCGAGGTCTTCGCGGTCCTCGGCCCGTGGCCTTACGTGGCGACGGGACTCTACCTGCTCGACAACCTGCGATTCCTGTTCCTCGACGACGCGCTGCATTTCCGGTTGCACCTGCTCGCCGTCACGCTGCTCACGCTGGGGACGCTGGTCTGGCTGCTGCTTCGCGCCCGCCGGCGGATTCCCGCCAGCGAGCGACGGGTGGCGCACAAGGTGATCCATGTCACCGGATGCCTCGCGGCCGCGCTGCTCGGTGTCTCGGTCACCGCCGCCGTGATGGGGAATGTCTCGCTGGCCGAGATGCTCACCGAGGCGCTGCTCGAGAGCGGCTATGTGGGCCTCATGTTGTATGCGGGCGTCACGGTGCTCGTGTCCGTGCTGCGAATGCTGCTCGCGCGGCGGGCGATGTCCCGCTTCCGGGTGATTACGCAGCACGCCGGGCCCTTGCTCAGGAGCCTGACGCGCCTGTTGCGCCTCGCGGCTGCCGTAACGTGGATCGTGGTGACGCTCAACGAGTTCCGGGTGTTCCGGCCGATCTACGGCGCGGTGCGCAGCATCCTGGTCCACCCGCTCAGCTTCGGGAACATCTCGCTCACGCTCGGCAACGTGCTGTTGTTCGCCTTCGCCGTCTACCTGGCATTCTGGGTCGCCAAGACCGTCCGCTATGTACTGCGCGACGAGGTCCTGCCGAAGATGTCGCTGCCGCGCGGCGTCGGTAACAGCGTCTCGTCGCTGACGTATTACGCCCTGGTGCTCGTCGGACTGATGGTCGCGCTCGCGGCGGCCGGTTTCGAGATGAGCCAGTTTGCGATCATCGTCGGCGCGCTCGGTGTCGGCATCGGCTTCGGCCTGCAGAACGTCGTGAACAATTTCGTGTCGGGTCTCATCCTGATGTTCGAGCGCCCTATCCAGCCGGGCGACGTCGTCGAGATCACGGGTACGTCGGGCAAGGTCCGCGAGATTGGCATGCGCGCAACGACGCTCAAGACCTTCGAGGGCGCCGACGTCGTAGTGCCCAATGGAACGTTGCTGTCCGAAAAGCTCATCAACTGGACCCTGATCGACATGGACCGACGCGTCGACGTGAATCTCGGCGTGGCCTATGGCAGCAACCCGCGGCAGGTGATGGACCTGCTCATGGAAGTGACGAAGTCCACGCCAGGGGTCGCCGTGGAGCCCGCGCCGGCGGTGGTCTTCGTGGGTTTCGGGCCGAGCACGCTCGATTTCGGCATTCGCGCGTGGACCCACCAGTTCGGCGACTGGGTCGACATCCGCAGCGAGCTTTCCGTGCGGGTTTATGAGGCGCTCGACGCCGCCGGCATCGAGATCCCCTTCCCGCAGCAGGTCGTGCACCTGCGTCCCCAGGCAGGTCGCAGCAGGTCCGCGGGAGCGGCGACGCACGAGGTCGCAGCTCCGGCACAGGCTCCGGGCACACCCGGCTGATGCTGATCGAGCCGGATCTCCTCACGACCGGCACCCGCCTCGTCACATTCGGGCTGTCCTCCCTCGTCCTCGCCATCGCGACGATCAGCGCGCCCTGGCGCACCTGGCTCGACGATCGCGAGCGCCAATGGGTGTGGCTCGCGAGCCTTGCGCTGCTCGTCGCCGTATGGTCGATGAAGGCCGGCATCACGCCGGGCCTGTCGGTCAGGTTCCTGATGGTGACGGCCCTCACGCTGATGCACGGCTGGCCGCTGGCCGTCGTCGGCGGCGCCATGGTCCTCGCCGTGCTGGCCCTTGCCGGCCAGTCCGCATGGGGCAGCTTCGGTGCGGACCTGCTGTGCATGGCGATCGTGCCCGCGGTGGTGACCGCGAGGCTGCACGAGCTCGTGCACGCGCGT
>JAGOXN010000138.1 GCA_018059685.1 Steroidobacteraceae bacterium
GTACCAGGCCGACTACAACGTGCGCGAGATCGCCAACAGCGAGTTCCACCAGGACATACCCGCACTGCTGTGGCGGCTGTCCAACAGCATCCCGGATTCCGCGCGAAGGGAGGGCGCGCTTGAGGCCGCCGCGTACATGAGCTTCATGCAGGGCGATCCCGAGGCCGCGTTCACCGGCCATCTGGGCCGGCTCGCGGCGGTTTCACCCGAGGGCGAGGTCACGCGCTGCCTCATGGACGCGCACGAACACGGCCAGCATCCCGCATGGGTCATGGAACAGCGGCAGCTGCGCGAACGGCAGGCCGACGCCGCCGACGGCATGACCGCCACCGCACCGGACCGCCCGAGCCTTCGCCAGCGCCTCTTCCCGAACCGATGAACACCTCCAGCACGGACCCATGGGAGATGGGCCCCATAATCGCCGCCGGCACCGCCGTCGCCATCGACACGGCACGAGAACCGGAACCGGAACGCCGGCCACCGGCCGAACCCGAACCCGAGCCCGGGCCCGGGCTGGAGCCGGATGCGCGATGCGTGGACGACGCCGGAAGCGAAGACCGGGCGAACACGGCCGTCGATCCGTGGGAGATCGGCCCGCTGCCATCGGCCTCGAATCCGGTGGGGAATGATATCCCGGCCGATGCCCCGGCATCGGAACCGCAGCACGTTGTCGGTGCCGTGGAGCCGGCCGATCTCGCCGACACGATCGACCTCACGCCGGTCGGCGACCGGGATGCCGCCATGCCCGTGCGCGAATGGAGGCGCATAGCCACGACCGCGGGCGGCATCCTGCTCGCGGCCTGCGTCACGGTCGCCGGCATGTCCGCGTGGAGATCGCATGAATCCGCCACGGCCGCACGCGAGCTGGAACAGGCGACGGCGGACTGCGCCACCGCCCACGCTGCGGCGAAGAAAGCCGAACGGAAGCTGGTCGAATATCTCGACGGCGACCGGCTCGCACAGGCGAAAGCGGTCACGGCCGACAAGCTCGCCGACCCGGAAACCCTGGAAACCCTCGACAAGCTGGCCGAACAATATTCCGAGGGCGAGCGAATCCCCGCATGTGCCGCCACGGACACGGAAACGGCCAACGCCACCACATCCAAGCTGCAAGCCATCGAAAAGAAGCACACGGGAAATCTCTCGCGGCTGAAGAAGGCGGCGGGCGCGGTGTTCTCCTCACGGCTGGCCCATACCGTCGAACAGGGCGAACGATTGTATTCCTCCTCCGAAGGCAAGGTGCAGGACGAATATTCTCGCGCCCTGCTGCGCGCCTCCATCGACAAGCGCGACGAGAAGGCCATCACCGACGCCATGGACAAGGTGAACGCCTCCATCGACGCGAAGACCAAGGCCGACGAGGAAAGGAAAGCGCAGGAGGAGGCCGCAGCGGCTGCGGCGGCGCAGGCGCAGAGCACGCCGGCACCGCAACAGTACTCGTACACGCCCTCCGGCTCCGCTTCGGGCCCGGGTTCCGGCCCGACGGGCGGCGGATACCATTCCTCCGGCGGTTCCGCCGGCTCGACCGGTGGTTCCGCGTCTCCGGGCTGGTCGGTGCCCGCGAACCCGGACCCCTCGCAACTGCCCGGCACCGACCCGAGCCTATGAAAGGACCAACACCATGCCACAACTGACCACGTTGATCCCGTCGTTCGCGGCACCCGTCACCGACCGCGTGTGGCTGGTGGGCGCGCACGGCGGTGCCGGATGCACCACGATCCGCCATTCGGATCCGGAACGTTTCGCCGACGCCGGCCGCGCGCTGCCGGTGAGCCAGGATCCCTCCATGCCCTCGCGCATCATCCTGTGCGCCATGGGCACGGGGCGCGGCCTCGAATCGTTGCGCGCGCTGCTCGCCGACCAGTCGGCCGGACTGTTCGGCGCATCGATCCTGTTGGGCGCGGCCATCACCGACCCCGTGCCCCGTATGCCCCGGCCTTTGGTGGCGGCGCGCATCCAACTGTCATCCGCCGTCCGCGTGTGGCGGCTGCCCCATATCAAAGGGCTTGAACTCGACGGGTTTCCCCGGCGTTATCCGGCCGCGTACTCACGGCTCGTGAAGGACGTAGACGCCATGCCCCGCGCCACGGCCCATGTCGGCTGACGATGGTGCATGAACCTAACACGAAAGGAACAACCCAATGCTGCATGAAACATGCGTGATCCTCGCCGAGACCCTTTCCGACCCGACCCCGTGCCTGCCTCCGGGATTCTCGGGCCCGGTATCCACCGCCCTGGGCTGGGTGAAGGCGCTGAGCCTGGTGATCGGCGTGGTCGCGCTGGTGCGCATCGGCGTGCACATCCTGCGCCAGCAGGGCGACGGCGTGCCAGACCGCGACGACACCTTCGACAAGCTCGTCAACTGGGTGATCGGCATCTTCCTCGGTGCGGGCGCTGTCGCCATCCTCGCCGCACTCGGCCTGTCCGTCACCGCAAGCTGCTGAGAAAAAGCCATGAAAGGGATTCGACGCATACGGCAGCGCCTGTGCGCGCTGCCGCTCGCCCTCGCCTGCCTCATGGGCCTCGCCGCCTGCGGCGGACCCGACTTCGGATCGTTCAGCAAGGAGCTCACGTTCGGCGACAAGCAGATCAGCGACACCCAGACCACCTACGTGATGAAGATACCCGAAGGCAGGCTCGGCGACCTGATCGGCCCCAGCCAGATCCAATGGGTCATCGACCAGTACGGCGACCCGCCCGCCCATACCGGCGTGGTCGCGGTCGGCACCAAGAAGGCGGCGAAGGATCTGCTGAGGAAGTCTCCGGAACTGCAATGCAGGGCATTGGAGAACACGTATCAGGAGGAGTCGTCCGACGAGGGCAAATGGGAGTACAAGGACTCCTCGTGCCGGAAGCAGCGCAAGCTCTCCTGGCTGGAGAAGACCCTGTGGAACATGTACCAGGTCCAATCGGATTCCACGATCGAATGGCTGTCCACCAGCCGCAACACGCTGGTCGCCGCGAACGACACGGTATCAACGTTGCAGGCGAACGCCACGCCGAACTACGATTCATGGTTCGCACCGGTGAACCGGTACCTGCGCATCGCGCAGGGCGTGCTCGTCGCAGCCGCCGCGATCAGCCTGATCGTGCTGAGCGCGCGCATCGTGTGGAACATCGGCCAGGGCGGCGAGGGCCGTCTGCTCGACCGCATCGGCTGGATACTGCTCGGCGTGCTGCTCGGCTCCTCGTGCGCGAGCATCGCGCTCACGTTCTTCTCCCGCTCGTCCGGCGGCAATCCGGACCTGCCGTCATGGACGCCGGGCGGCGGCACCACGTTCTTCCTGTCGGACTACATCCGTATGCAGGTTGACCCGTTCCTTATCATCGCGGCCGTGTGCGGCGTGATCGCGGCCGGCTGGAAGCTCGTCACCCAACAGGAGGGACGTGACCTGATCCCGTTGGGCAAGGCGTTCATGTGGGCGATCCTGAGCGCCGTGTGCCTTGCCGGACTGGTCAACACGTTCCAGGCCACATTCGACACGTGGACCGCCGACGTGCTCAGGTCCGCAAGCGGCATGATGAACGACGCCTGGGAATCGAAAAGCCTGGCCGCGAGCTCGTTCTTCAATCTCGGCGCGCCCGTCGCCATCGTGCTCACCATCGTGATGTGGATCTGCGGGCTGATCAGCAAGATATTCGCCTACTTCCGCGCCGGGATGCTGCCGATCCTGGTGGGCGTGGCACCCATGTGGGCCGCCATGAGCTGGATGGAGACCGGCAAGCAGGCTTTCGCCAAGACCATCGGCTGGCTGGCCGCGTTCCTGGCCTACAAGCCCGTCGCCGCACTGGTCATGGCGACCGGCTCGGCGATCATGGCCACGGCCGGGCCCGGCGACGACAGCCAGGCCATCACGCTGATGCTCACCCTGAGCGTCATCATCCTCCTTCCCGCCATGATCCGCGTGATCGTGCCCGCCGTGCAATCCTCGGTCGGCGGTGGCGGCGGCGGAATCCTGCCCTCCATACTCGGCATGGGAGTCGCCGTGGCCGGCGGCGGCCTGCGCAAGGCCATGGGCGGCAAGGGCGGCAGGAAAGGCGGCGACAGCGGTGGCGGCGAAGCGTCACCGGACGGTGCCAAACCCGGTGCCGGCCGAGGTTTGGCCGGACTGCTTTCCGGACTCGGCCGGGGCGACGGCAAACCACAGGGAACGAACGGCGGCGGCAAGCACGCCAAGCCGCTGGAAGGCAATCCCACGGGCGGCGAACCACAGAACACCGGCGACCAGCCACAGGGAGCGAACCGCAAGGGCAACGGCGGCAAACCGCAGGGAACGAACGGCAATGGCACGGGAAGCCCGGTTCCACCGGCACCCGATGGCGCGCCACCCGACCCGTCAGGCGGCAACAGGCCGCAGGGAACGAACGATGCCGGCGGGTTCGCCCGCGAGGGCGCACCGGACGGCGCGGACCGTTCCTCCACGCGCAAAGGCAAGACATTCTGACGCATTAAGGAGATTCGGATAATCATGGCGTCGAACACGACATACGGGGATTGGATGCGGCCGATGCCGGGAGGCATCCGCAACATCGGCATACCGTTGACGATAGCGGGCATGGGCGTATTGACCTGCACGCTGCTGGTCAGCATGGCGAGCGTGGTCGCGGCCATCGCGATCCTCGTGGTCGGCATGGGCGTCATCCTCGTGCTGGCGATCAGGGACCGCGAGCACCGCAACATGGTGGACCGCGCCGTGGAGAAACGCACGTGGATGGCCGCGCAGCGTACCGGCGCAAACCTGTACCGTTCCGGCCTGCTCGCGCCGATCGACGGCGGCAAGGCCATGCTGCCGGGCATCCTCTCCAGGGTGGTCCTGACCTCGGCGCTGGACGGCTTGGGCCGTGAGTTCTGCCTGGTCAGGCACGCGCACACCGGCGAATACTCGCTGCTCCTGTCATGCCAGCCGCAGGGCGCGAGCCTCGCCGACGACGACGTGGAGGACTCGTACGTGGCCTCGTGGGCCGGGCTCATGGAATCGCTCGCCTCCGAGACCGGCGTCACCCAACTGGCCGTGACCGTGGACACGGCACCCGATTCCGGCGTGCGTTTCCGCCGCACGCTGAGCAAACGCATCGTGGAGGACGCTCCCGAGCTCGCGGCGCGCGCCATGGCGCAGATCATGGACCAGTACGCAGCCGGCGGCGCTTCCAACGACGTGACGCTCACCTTGACTTTCCGCTACACCGACCGTGACGGCAAATACCTGGAGGCCGGGGAGGCCGCGCGTCGCATAAGCCTGCTGCTGCCCTCGATCCGCGAGCAGATAGCGCAGGCGGGAGGCGGTGCCGCGAGGGCCCTGGGCATGGAGGAGATCACTCGCATGGTCCGCGTCGCCTACGATCCGGCCGCGCAGGAGACCATCGAGGAATCCGACGAGCCCCCGTACATCGCATGGGAGGATTGCGGGCCGCTCATGCACGAGGCCGGCTGGAGCCATTATTCGCACGATTCCGGGCTGAGCCGCACATGGGAGATGGTGGACCCGCCGCAAAGCAACGTGACCGCCGACACGCTCACCCGACTGCTCAGCCCATTGGCGGACTGCGACCGCAAGCGCGTCACCGTGCTCTACCGGATGCTGCCGCCCGACAAGACCATGTTCATGGCCGAACAGAACCGGCAGAAGGCAGCCAACCAGGTCAGCCAGGAGAAACGCGCCACGGTGAGGTCCATGAGCCAGATAGGCAAGGCCAACCGCCAGGCCGTCGAAACGAACCAGGGTGCGGTCATGGTGTTCTTCGGGATGCTCGTCACCGTCACCGTGTCCAGGGGCGAACAGGAAAGCCAACGACTCGAAGCCGCGTCACGCGCCGTGGAACAGGCCGCAGGCGGCGCGAAGATCGACCTGCGCCCCTGCTACGGGGCACAGGACACGGGATTCGCCGCAAGCCTGCCCCTTGGATTGAACGTCAGATCATACACTCCAGCCGGCCCCCTCGGCCGGCTCCTGTCCTGAACGGAGGACACATGATGCCGATGCCATGGAAGCCGTCGAAACGGAAGGGAACCATGCCAAGCGCCACGGCCACGGACCCCGTGGCACGCATGGAATCCATGCTGCTCGGTCCGTTGAAGGCCAAACCGGACGAGCCCGTGCCCCCGATGCCGTGGCGTGGGAAACGCTCGCGTGGAGGCGGCTATGCGGCCCTGATGCCCACGATAGACGAGTTCTTCGGCACGTCGAACCAGGTGTGCGGCGGGTTCTGGCCGTTCGGCACCGACATGGCCCTGCCGGCCGAGGGGGTGCCGGTCGGGCGAAGCCTGATGACGGGTGCCGGCGTGTGCTGCGACCCGATCAGCTGGTTCAAGGCCGGCATCATCAAACAGCCCTCTATGTTCCTGCTCGGCCTGCCGGCCATCGGCAAGAGCACGTTCGTGCGCCGCGAGGTGCTGGGACTGAGCGCCCTGGGCATGAACGCGATCATCCCCGGCGATCTGAAGCCCGACTACGCCTCACTGGTCAACATGCTCGGCGGCCAGGTCATCCGGCTGGGAGCGGGCATCGGCGTGGTCAACCCCCTGGACCCCGGCGACCTCCATTATGCGCTGCAACGCTTGGAGGGCAAGGCGCGCAAGGACCTGACGGACTACTACAACGACACGAGGGCGGCGCTCATGGAGGTGCTTTTGACGATCATGCGCACCGGCCGCGAGGCCGACGACGTGGGCGGTGCCAGGGGCGTGACCGCACGCGAATCCGATATCCTTTCCGTGGCCGTGCGCGTGCTCCACGACCGGCACGGCGACGACCCGCAGCCTCCCGTCATCGCGGACCTGCGAGACCTGCTGCGCGAAGGGCCCGACGAGGTGCGTATGGCGGCGGTCTGGGACGACCCGGAAAACGACGAGCTCTACAGGGCGCAGGTTCGCGGCCTTCTGGCCGACCTGCACGGATTCTCGAACCGCATGACGAAGTTCGGCCGTCTGTTCGGCGACCAGACCACCGCGCGCATCGACCTGTCCAGGCCCGTGGACTTCGATATCAGCGCCCTGGCCCAGTCGGGCGACGATGTGGTCGCCGCCGTGCTGGCGACCACATGGACGAGCGCGTTCGCCGCGAAGAACGCCGCCGACGTGCTCGCCGAGGAGGGATTACAGCCCCGGCGCAACCACGTGATCATCATGGACGAGATGCACCGCGCTTTGCGCGCCAGCCCCCTCATGGTCGAAAAGCTCGACCTGCTCACCCGTCTGAACAGGCAGTGGGGCGTAGGCCAGATC
>JAGOXN010000139.1 GCA_018059685.1 Steroidobacteraceae bacterium
CCTGCAGGTTCATCCACAGTCGTGGCGAGGTGCCGAGCACCTCGGCAAGGTCGAGTGCCGCCTCGGCCGTCACGCCCCGCCTGCCCCTGATGAACTCGTTGAGTCGTGCCCGCGTCCAACCGATCTCACGCGCGAACGCCGCCTGGCTTTTTCCGGCTGGCACCAGGAACTCTTCGCGCAGCATCTCGCCCGGATGAACAGGGTTCGTCGGCTGCGGAATTCGGTGCTTCGCCATCGTCATGCCCTCAGTGATAATCGACCACGGCCACCTCGAACGCGTCGCCGTGCTCCCAGCGGAACACCACCCGCCACTGGTCGTCGATCCGGATCGAATGGAACCCATTCCACCGACCTCTGAGCGCCTCGAGCCGGTTACCGGGCGGTACCCGCAGGTCGCCGAGTTCTGCGGCATCGTGCAGGTACAGCAACTTGCGCCGTGCGGCGCGCAGCAGCTCCGACGGAAACCGCTGTGTCTCCCGGGACCACCGATCGAAGAACAGGTGTCGATCGCCGGCGGCGTCGGCCGGACTCCTGACTACTTGCGGAAGGTGAGTTCCTGCAGCAGCAGGCCGCTCGAGACCTCCCGGAACTCCAGCCGGTCGCCCGATTCCTTGTCGAGCTGCGCAAGCGACTTCTTCTGCCACTCCATGTATTCGTCGTTCTGTTTCTCGTACTCGGGACCCGAGGCGAGTTTGTCCGACACCGTGATCAGATACAGGTCAGGCTCACCCTGTCGCGGGTAATTGTTCGCGAGAATCATGTAGCTCTTGATCCAGCCCTTCGACTTGGCGAATTCCTGGTCAGCGCGCCACTCGCCTGCGAGGAACTGGGCGTAGGCGAGTGAGCCGCCGTCCTTCAACTTGATCCCCGTGACCTCCCAGAAGTCGCCGAAGGCGAATGGGAACTCGTCGGCGACCGCGCGAGTCGTCCAAGCGCAGACCGTCGCGCAGAGGGCGAGTCCCAGCAGAATGCTTCGCTTCAGGTTTCTCATGACGACTCCCTTGGTTGATGATGAATTTGCACCTATGGCGACGCACGCTCCCTTGAGCCACGCCGCCGCCCGCCACACGCCAGGAGCCACAAGAAGCGACCCCGGACGCCACCCCGCCCACTTGAGTCGAGGCAATTCTTTGCCGCGCGATCCCCTCGTGCCTTGCGGGTGAAAGAACGTACCCGACGATCAGCGGACGCCTGACTGATCCCTGTGCTGCCCCAACTCCGCAGACGACGTCCTGGTCACCTGTCTATTGCTTGTGACTCGCGTATACACGCAGCCGAATCGCGATTGCAAGCTGCAATGCAACAGCACGCACGCCCCCGCGACCGGAAGCGATTCTCAAGTGCGTTTCACATGCTGCGGCTGCCGGGATCGTCCGGCGACCGTGTTCGTCCGCGATCGCGTGGAGTGCGCGGCGTGGCCGCGAAGGACGCTCAGCTCAAACCCTGCAGCAGCGGCACGAAGGTCACCGGTCCGAGCACCTCTTTGTCGAGGTTGTCGCCGCGGCGCGTGACTCGCATCAGCTTCTGCTCGCGGTCGGGACCGACCGGCATGATGAGCCGACCGCCGTTCCCGAGCTGCTCGAGCAGCGCCGGCGGAATCGCCATGGCGGCCGCGGCGACGAGGATGCCGTCATACGGCGCGTACGGTGGCCAGCCTTCGAAGCCGTCGCCGTGGCGCATGTGCACGTTCGCGATGCGCAGCTCGCGCAGCACGCGGCGCGCCCGCTGCTGGAGCGCGGCGATCCGCTCGACGCTGTAGACGGTGATCACCAGTGGCGCGAGCACGGCCGCCTGGTAGCCGCAGCCGGTGCCGACTTCGAGGACCTTGCGCGGCGCATGGTCCTCGAGCAGCGCCTCGGTCATGCGCGCGACGATGTAAGGCTGCGAGATCGTCTGCCCGTGGCCGATCGGCAGCGCCGTGTCCTCGTACGCGCGGCTCGCCAGCGCCTCGTCGACGAACAGGTGCCGCGGCACGCTGCGGATGCGCTCGAGCACCTGCGGATTCGCGATGCCCTGCTCGCGCAGGCGCGCGATCAACCGGTCGCGCGTCCTCGCCGACGTCATGCCGATCCCGGTCAGCTTCGAGTTGCTCACACCGGCATCCCGCTCAAGGCGACCGGCCGCGCAGCCATTCGTCGACGTCGCCGAGCGCATTGTGCCGGGTGAGGTCCACCTGCAGCGGCGTGACCGACACCTGTCCCGCGGCAACGGCCGCGAAGTCGGTGCCCTCGCCTGCGTCGGCGCCTTCGCCGGCCGGACCCACCCAGTAGACCGGGCGGCCGCGCGGGTCGGCCGTGCGCACCACGGACTCCGAGCGGTGCCGGTGCCCGAGGCGGGTCGCCGCGTAGCCCTGCAGCGCCTCGTACGGCCGGTCGGGTACGTTCACGTTCAGGATCATCGACCGGTGCAGCGGCGTGCGCATGAGACGCATCACGAGCTCGCTCGCGACCCGCGCGGCCGTCGCGAGGTGCCGGCCTTCGCCGACCAGGGACACGGCCATCGTCGGCAGGCCGAGGAACCGGCCCTCGACGGCCGCCGCCACGGTGCCCGAATAGAGCACGTCGTCGCCGAGGTTGGCGCCGTCGTTGATGCCCGACACCACCATGTCGTGCTGGAAGTCGAACAGGCCCGAGATCGCGAGATGCACGCAGTCGGTCGGCGTGCCGTTGACGTAATACATGCGTTCGCCGAACGGAAACACGCGCAACGGCACGTCGAGCGTGAGCGAGTTGCTCGCGCCGCTGCGGTTGCGGTCCGGCGCGACGACCGTGACCTCGGCGAGCGGACGCAGGGCGTCCGCGAGGCGCTGCAGGCCCTCGGCACGATAGCCGTCGTCGTTGCTGACCAGGATTCTCACGCGGGAAACCGTGCCGGATGGCGGGGCACTATACTGGAATCCCGACGGGCGCCGCCAACCACGCGGGGGACGCCGCAACTTCGCTAGTCGACCGCGACCGCGGCCGCATCGGCCGCGTCACCGAGCAGCTCGTGCAGCACGGCCGTCGCGAAGGCCCCGCGCGGCAATTCGAACGAGAGCGAGAGAACGCCGTCCAGCAGCGACCACTCGAACGCGCGCACCGGGACGCGCAGGCTGCGACGCTCGTGCTCGATGCCCTGTGATTCGAGGAGCGTGCACAACGCGCGCTCCGCAGCCAGCGCCTCGGCCTCGACCTCGAGCGCAAGCGCGGTGGCGGGCGAGGCGCTGCGGCCCCACAGCGGTCCGCTCGGATGCACGTCGAGGGACGTGCAGCGCGCCTCGAGCGCCGGGTCCACCACGTCCGCGTGGAAGAAACTGCGCCGACCGTCGAGCATCACGGCCTCGCCCGGCAGCAGGCGGTCCCAGTCGCCACGCCTGACGCGGCTCGCCGCGACGAGATTGAAGAGCTCGCTGCGCGCGGACGAGAGCGCAAAGCCGCGCTCGCCGCGCGCGCGCGGCGCCCGCCCTGCAGCCGCCCATCCCCGCGCGCGGGCCAGGTTCGCCGCGTCGCGCCCGAAGCGCTGCGGGCCGAAGTAGTTCGGCACCCCACGGGCACCGATGCTCGCGAGCCGTGATTCCAGCGCGACGGGATCGCCCGCGACGTCCCGTACGCGCAGGTGGAACCGGTTGGCGCGGTGCGATCCGGGACGCAGCTTGCGGCCGTGTCGCCGCACGGACAGCACACGGAATCCGTCGCCCGCGAGACTCTCCAGCGGGCGGAGTGGCGAATCGCCCGGCCAGGGCACGGAAAACCACTGGCGCGTGAGCGCGTGACGGTCCTTGTGGCCGGCGAAGCCCGCGTCGCGGACGGCGACGCCCGCGGCCCGGGCGATCTGCCCCGCCACCCAGGCGGTGTTTGCGCCGCGCTTCTCGACCGCGAGCAGCGCGTGCGTTCCCGCACCATCCGGCTCGAAACCGAGTATTTCCTCGACGACGAAGTCCTCCGGCACGCTCCGGATGCGACCGCTCGCAGGCGGTGGACCATGGGCCGTCGGCAGGTGCACGGGCTCAGCGCCCGGGCGGGCGAGTCTCGGCGTCCTCGAGCAGGACGACGGCGTGACAGGCGATGCCCTCGCCGCGGCCGATCGCGCCCAGGCCCTCGCAGGTCGTCGCCTTGACGTTTACGCGCGTCGCCGTCGTCGCGAGGTCGGCCGCGACGTTGGCGCGCATCTGCGCCCGATGGCTGCCGAGTCGTGGCGTCTCGGCGAGCACGGTCAGGTCGGCGTTGACGAGCCGCCAGTTACGCTCGCCGAGCATCGCGGCGCAGTGGCGCAGGAACAGGCGGCTGTCCGCGCCACGCCAGCGCGGGTCCGAGTCCGGGAAATGCTGGCCGATGTCGCCCTCGCCCATCGCGCCGAGGAGCGCATCGCACAGCGCGTGCAGCAGCACGTCGCCATCCGAGTGCGCGACGACGCCGCGCTCGTGCGGGATGCGCACGCCGCCGAGCGTCACGTGGTCGCCGGGGCCGTAGGAATGCACGTCGAAGCCGAATCCGATCCTCATGCGGCAGCCCTCGTGCGCAGTATCGCCTCGGCGAGGTCGCGGTCATCCGCCTCGGTCACCTTGACGTTGTCGGCGTGACCCCGTACCAGCAGCGGCCTGAGCCCGAGTGCCTCGATGGCCGAGGCCTCGTCGGTCACGATTCGATCCCGCTCGATGCAGAGCCCCATGGCCCGCGCGAGCAGGCCATAGCGGAAGACCTGGGGCGTGAGTGCGCGCCACAGGCCGTCGCGCGACACCGTGCGCTCGCTGCGCCCGCCCGCGCCGAGCTTCTTCAGCGTGTCGCTCACCGGCACGGCCAGCAACCCGCCGACCGGGTCGGCGCGGGTCGCCGCGAGCAGCGACCGCAGGTCCTCGCGGCGCAGGCACGGGCGGGCCGCGTCATGCACGATCACCCAGTCGCGTTCCCGCGCGACGCCGGCCAGCGCCGCGAGTGCGTTTGCCACCGAATGTTCGCGCCGCTCGCCACCGGCGCAGGTCGAGACCCGCGGGTCGCGCGACTCTGCAATCGAACGCCAGCGCCGGTCGCCCTTCGCCAGAACCACGAGGACGCGTGCGATGCTCCGCTCCGCGAGCAGCGCGGCGACCGACCAGGCGATCACCGGTCGACCGTGGAGCATCGCGTACTGCTTGGGTATCCGTCCCCCGAAGCGCTCGCCGCGGCCGGCGGCCGGCACGACCGCCCAGCGCCGCACGGCTGCGTTCATTTCGCCCCGGCCTGGGCCGTGCGTGTTTCCTGCTCCTGCGGGGGCGCGGCCACCGGTGCCGGCGGCACGACCTGGAAGAACGTTTCGTTCGCACCGATCATGCCGAGGTCGGTCCGGGCGCGTTCCTCGATGGCGGTACGGCCTTCCTTGAGGTCACGGACCTCGGCCGCGAGCGTCCGGTTGCGCTGCGCGAGACGCGCGTTCTCCTCGGCCTGCCGCTCGATCGCCTGCTCGGTGCGCCACACGTCGCGCATGCCGTTCGGCGAGATCCAGAGCCGGTACTGCAGCGCGAGCAGCGCGAGGATCAGCACGCCGGCGACGATGCGGATGGTCATGGCGGTTCCTCAGGCCGGGCCGGCCGGGAGCGACACCGGGAACGCATCGCGCCCGGCGTAGGAGGCCTCGCGCCCGAGCTCCGCCTCGATGCGCAGCAGCTGGTTGTATTTCGCGATACGGTCGGACCGGCACAGCGACCCGGTCTTGATCTGCGTCGCGCGGGTCGCGACCGCGATGTCCGCGATGGTGCTGTCCTCGGTCTCTCCGGAGCGGTGCGACACGACCGACGAATAGCCCGCCTGCGTCGCCATGTCGATGGCCGCGAGCGTTTCGGTCAGCGTGCCGATCTGGTTCGGCTTGATCAGGATCGAGTTAGCGATGCCCCGCGCGATCCCCTCGCGCAGGATCTTCGTATTCGTGACGAAGAGATCGTCACCGACGAGCTGGATGCGCCGACCGAGCCGCTGGCTCAGGATCGACCATCCGTCCCAGTCGCCCTCGCTCATGCCGTCCTCGATCGTGACGATGGGGAAGCGGCCGACGAGGCCCACGAGGTATTCGGCGAACTGCGCCGAGCTGAACTTCCGTCCCTCCGACTCGAGCGTGTAGATGCCATCGCGGAAGAACTCGGAGCTTGCGACGTCGAGACCGAGGTACACGTCGCGGCCGGCCACGTAGCCGGCGCGCTCGATTGCCTCGAGGATCGTCTCGAGCGCGGCCTCGTTCGACGGCAGGTCCGGCGCGAAGCCGCCCTCGTCGCCGACGGCGGTCGCGAGCCCGCGGTCGTGCAGCACCTTCTTGAGCGCGTGGAAGATCTCGGCGCCGCAGCGCAGCGCTTCCGCGAAGCTCGGCGCGCCGACCGGCAGCACCATGAACTCCTGGATGTCGACGCTGTTGTCAGCGTGCGCCCCGCCGTTGATGATATTCATCATCGGCACCGGCATCACCTTCGGTCCCGGCCCGCCGAGCAGGCGATAGAGGCCCTGGCCGGATGCACGGGCGGCGGCGTGCGCAGTCGCGAGCGACACGGCCAGCAGCGCGTTCGCGCCGAGGCGCGACTTGGTATCGGTGCCGTCGAGCGCGATCATGCGCGCATCGAGCGCCGCCTGGTCGCGGGCGTCCTGGCCGAGCAGCGCGTCGCGAATGACGCCGTTCGCATTGGCGACGGCCTTCAGCACTCCCTTCCCGAGATAGCGCTTCCGGTCGCCGTCGCGCAGCTCGACCGCCTCGCGCGTGCCGGTCGAGGCCCCGGAGGGGACCGCGGCACGGCCGACGATGCCACCGTCGAGGTGGACGTCGGCTTCCACGGTCGGATTGCCGCGCGAATCGACGATCTCGCGCGCCCTGATGTCGACGATGCGGGTCATAGGCTCGATTCCTCGTAGGGCCGCGACTTCGCGGCCGCGTCAATGTCCTTCAACACCGTGAGCAGCGAACGCATCCGGTCGAGCGGCCACGCGTTCGGGCCGTCCGACAGCGCCCTGGCCGGATCGGGATGCGTTTCCATGAACACGCCCGCCACGCCCGCGGCGACGGCCGCCCTCGCGAGCACCGGCACGAACTCGCGCTGCCCGCCGGAGGCGTTGCCCTGCCCGCCTGGCAGTTGCACCGAATGGGTCGCGTCGAACACCACGGGGCAGCCGGTTTCGCGCATGACCGCGAGCGAGCGCATGTCCGTCACGAGGTTGTTGTAGCCGAAGCTGAAGC
>JAGOXN010000140.1 GCA_018059685.1 Steroidobacteraceae bacterium
GCACGGCTGTCGCGACTGACGGGCATGCGGGTCCTGCTCCCGGACTATCGACTGGCCCCGGAACACCCATTCCCGGCAGGCATCGACGACTGCTTCGCCGTCTACCGCTGGCTCGTCGCCCAGGGACATGCGTCCCGGCCCCTGGCGATCGCCGGCGACTCTGCCGGAGGCAGCCTGGCGCTCGTGACGCTGATGCGCGCGCGGCAGGCCGGGCTGCCCATGCCGCGGTGTGCGGCGCTGCTGTCACCGTCGACCGACCTCACGGGTTCAGGACCTTCAACGAGGTACAACGCCGCGGCCGACCCGATGTTCTCGCCGGCGGCCGCCGACTTGCTGCCCGACGTCTACTGCCCCGGGCTGGACCAGAGCAATCCGCTGATCTCGCCGTTGTTCGGGCACTGGGGTGGCCTGCCGCCGCTGCTGTTTCACGCGGGATCGACCGAGATACTGCTCGACGATTCCGTCCGGGGTCACGACCGCGCGCGCCAGGCGGGCGTCGATGCCGAGATCGAGGTGTTCGTCGAGCTGCCGCACGCATTCCAGCTCTTCGAGATGCTGCCGGAGTCGGGAATCGCACTCGCGGCAGTCGCGGACTTCATCGCCGGCCGCTCGACCCGTGATGTCGTGCAGGCGCCCGCGGTCACAGCGATTCCCTCGGCCGTCGAATCCGAGGTCCCCGCGATTCCACAGGCGTAGTTCAACGAGCGCGTGGCGGCTGGAATCGCGTTTCACAGAATGTCGAACCAGTCATCGTGACTGTGCGCCCGTCGGCGGACTGCCCAGGGCAGAGCGTGCATATTTCTCTGACTGAGATCAGGCGTGCACGGCCCGGAGCAGTTCTTGCGCAGCCGCGACACACAAAGTCCCGTGTCGGAGCCACCTCGCTATCCACTTGCCCTCGCGGCGTGCTGGATCGGCGGTTGCGGCGTCGTCGACGCCGCCACGGGCAGTGCCTTGCGAGTCGAGCCATTCTACTTGCCGGCGGTGCTCGCGCTCGCCTGGTATTTCGGCCGGCGCGAGGGGCTGATCGCTGCGATTGGCGCGGCCATGGTTGCCTCGGTCGCCGCGTTCGCGGCCAGCAGCACCGCCAGCGTCGCCGCCCGCATCGGCATGGCGTCCTGGAACTTCGTTGCGCTTGGAGTGCTCTTCGCGTTACCGGCCTGGCTCGTGTGTGCGCTCCGAGCCCAGCAGAACGAGGTCGCCCGGCTGAACACCACGGACTCGGCCACCGGTTTCGCGACCCGGCTCGGCCTGGTCCAGGCGCTCACGGAAGAGTTGGCCCGAACCGAACGCCTCGGTGGAGACACCAGCCTCGTCTGCATCAGCCTCGATGGCTGGTCACGGCTGATCGCCGAGCATGGAAGGGAATCCGCCCTGACGGTGCGACGCTCCTTCTGCGACGCCATCCGGCTCTCGGCCCGACGCATCGACACCGTCGGTCGACTCGCCGACGATGAGTTCGCGCTGCTGCTTCGCGGGACCGCCAGCTCCGGCGCGGCGGCCGTTGCCGACAAGCTCGCTCAATCGCTGACCGACTGGCTCCTGACCCAGGGCCACGACCTGTCCTGCAGCGTCGGCTACACGACCGCGCCCCGCGGTCGCCTGCTCGGAGCGGACGCCCTGCTCGCGCGCGCAATCGCCCACTTGCATGAGTGCCGCTCGGCGGGCCCCGCGTCGGGACGACCTCCTGTCGTCGCAGTCACTGCGGAGCGCGAGTCGGCCTGAGACGAGCGCGACGCGATATCGCTCGTATGCGCCCCCGGTCAACAGCCCGCCGTCCCTGAGCGGGTAACTGAAAACGCATGTCAGGTCCCGTCGACGACCTCGATGCGCGCGCGCGCGACACCCCGACGCATCATGCCGATGTCGGCCGCTGCGGCCTGCGAAAGGTCGGCGATGCGCTTGCCCACGAAGGGCCCACGGTCGTTCACGCGCACGACCACGCTGCGGCCGTTGCGCAGGTTCGTGACCCGCACCTTCGTGCCGAAGGGCAGTGTCCGGTGGGCCATGGTCATGGCGCGTGAATTGAAGCGCTCGCCGCTGGCAGTCGTCCGGCCGTGAAAGGCACCGCCGTACCAGGAAACCACCCCCACCTGTGTCCGCGACTGCGCCGCTCCGAAGGGCAGCACCAGGGACAGAATCGCCAGCGCGAGCAAGCCCCGCCGCCGCCGGGGGGCGGAACGTTTGCGATCAGCAACAGGGTCCAGGTGGATCATGGGGTATCTCCTTGGCGCTGGTGGTGAGCAGGCTGGCAACCGGTCGTTCCGGGATCAAACCGGATGTCGAATCCGGTGACGGGTGTCACTACGTGCGCAGCGCGGGCCGGGAGCGAGGCGCGCGAACCTCACGGCCTGCTTCGAGCCGGCACGCAGTCTAGCAACGCAAGAAATTTATTGCACTGCATCATTTCTGATTTTGCTGAATTTTCATTGGCTTACGATTGATCATTGCGGGCTTTGGCCCCCCTGCGCGACGGGCGGGCGGGTTACTTTTGTTGCACTGCATTGACGGCAGCCAGCCCGCGTGTCATATGACAGGGGATTTCCTGGCTTCCATCACCCGTGCGGGGGCTCCGGCTCGATACCGCCGCAGCTTCACCGTGCCCTCGAGCGACGCATATCGATCCGCAGGCAGGCCCGAACGATGAGTACCAACGCGCGCCGAACGACCACCCGCCCCGAGAAGCAGGGTCTGTATGACCCGCGGTTCGAGCACGATGCCTGCGGCGTCGGATTCGTGGTCAACGTCAAGGGCCGCAAGTCGCACCGCATCCTCGAGCAGGCGATCCAGGTCCTGAAGAACCTCGACCACCGGGGGGCATGCGGCTGCGAGGTGAACACGGGCGACGGCGCCGGCGTGCTGATCCAGATGCCCCACGCCTTCAACGAGGAGGTCTGCCGCAAGGCGCGCATCCTGCTTCCGGCCCTCGGCGACTACGGCAGCGGCATCATCTTCCTGCCGCGCAACCCCACGGTACGCCGCAAGGTCGAGGAACGCTTCGAGCAGGTCGTCCAGTCGGAAGGCCAGCACGTCATCGGCTGGCGCACCGTGCCCACGAACAACGGCATGCTGGGCGAGACGGCGCGCTCCTGCGAACCGTTCATGCGGCAGGTGTTCATCCGCCGCGACGCCTCGATCACCGACGAACTCGCCTTCGAGCGCAAGCTCTACGTGATCCGCAAGCGTGCCTACAACGAGATCCGCACCTCCACGCTGCCCGGCGCCGAGTCCTGGTACGTGGTGAGCCTCTCCTGCCGCACCTTCGTCTACAAGGGCATGCTGCTCACGACCCAGCTCGACCAGTACTTCCCCGACCTGCACAACCCGGCGATCGAGACCGCGCTCGCGCTCGTGCACTCGCGTTTCAGCACCAACACCTTTCCGAGCTGGGACCGCGCCCACCCGTACCGCTACATCGCGCACAACGGCGAGATCAACACCGTACGAGGGAACTCGAACTGGATGCACGCGCGCGAGGCGCGCTTCGAGGCGGAACTCTTCGGCGAGGACATCGGGAAGATCCGCCCGATCATCAACCCGAACGGCAGCGACTCCGGCATGCTCGACAACACGCTCGAGCTCCTGTACCTCGCGGGCCGCTCGCTGCCACACGCCATGATGATGATGATCCCGGAGCCCTGGTCCGGGCACGACTCCATGGACGACGGCAAGCGCGCCTTCTACCAGTACCACTCGAGCCTGATGGAGCCCTGGGACGGACCGGCGTCCATCGCGTTCACCGACGGCCGGCAGATCGGCGCGGTGCTCGACCGCAATGGCCTGCGGCCTTCACGCTACTACGTGACGCGCGACGACCTCGTCATCATGGCCTCGGAAGCCGGCGTGCTCGACGTGCCGCCCGAGGACGTGGTGCAGAAGGGGCGCCTGCAACCAGGACGCATGTTCCTGGTCGATACCGAGCAGGGCCGCATCATCGACGACGAGGAGATCAAGCGGACGGTCGCGGCGCAGCGCCCGTACCGCGAGTGGCTCGACGAGTACCAGATCCACCTCGACGACCTGCCGGCCGCACCCGAGGTACCGGCGCCGGATCCGGACACTCTGCTGCAGCGGCAGGTCGCCTTCGGCTACAGCTTCGAGGACGAGCGCATCCTGCTCGCGCCGATGGCGCGCGATGGCGTCGAGGCCGTGGGCTCGATGGGCAACGACGCGGCGCTCGCCGTGCTGTCGAACCGGCCGCGGCTGCTCTACGATTATTTCAAGCAGCTCTTCGCCCAGGTCACCAACCCGCCGATCGACTGCATCCGCGAGGAGCTGATCACCTCGGCCGAGACGCGTCTCGGTTCCGAGGGCAACCTGCTGAACCCCCAGCCCTCCGACTGCCGACGCCTCGAGATCAAGTGGCCCATCCTGACGAACGAGGAGTTCGCCAAGGTCCGCCGCATGGACCTGCCGGGCCTGCGCGTCGGCGTGCTGCCGATCCTGTTCCGCGTCTCGCGCGGCGAGAAGGGCCTCGTCAAGTCGATGGAGGAACTGCGCCTCATGGCGCGTCGTCTCATCGAGGAGGACGAGGTCAACGTCATCGTCCTGAGCGACCGCGGCGTGAACAGGGAGTTCGCGCCCATTCCCTCGCTGATGGCCGTGGCCGGCCTGCACCACTACCTCATCCGCGAGGGCCTCAGGACCCGCGCGAGCCTCGTGCTCGAGACGGGCGAGGCCCGCGAGGTGCATCACTTCGCGCTCCTGATCGGCTACGGCGTGAGCGCGATCAACCCCTATCTCGCCTTCGAGACGATCGACCACATGATCGACTCGGGGTTGCTGCCCGGCGTCGACTACCGGAAGGCCTGCGGGAATTTCGTCAAGGCCGCGGCGAAGGGAGTGATCAAGGTCGCCTCGAAGATGGGCATCTCCTCGCTGCAGAGCTATCGCGGCGCCCAGGTGTTCGAGGCGCTGGGCTTGAGGCAGGACGTCATCGACGAGTACTTCAGCTGGACCGCCTCGCGCGTGGGGGGCATTGGCACGGACGTGATCGCCCAGGAGGTGCTGATGCGCCACCAGGCGGCATTCCCCGAGCGGCCGCTCGATCGTCGCACCCTGCCCGTGGGTGGCCAGTACCAGTGGCGCGACGCCGGCGAGTTCCACCTGTTCAACCCCGAGTCGATCCATCGCCTGCAGAAGGCGGTCCGCACCGGCAGCTACGCGACCTTCAAGAGCTACTCGAAGCTCGTCGACGAGCAGGCGACGAACCTGTGCACGCTGCGCGGGCTGCTCGAGCTCAAGACCGGGGAGGCGATCCCGCTCGGGGAGGTCGAGCCAGCCGAGGTCATCATGAAGCGCTTCAAGACGGGCGCGATGTCCTACGGCTCGATCAGCAGGGAGGCGCACGAGACGCTCGCGATCGCCATGAACCGCATCGGCGGCAAGAGCAACACCGGCGAGGGCGGCGAGGACCCGGAACGCTTCGTGCCGCTGCCGAACGGCGATTCGAGGAACTCGGCGATCAAGCAGGTGGCCTCCGGGCGCTTCGGCGTCACGAGCGAATACCTCGTGAGCGCGCAGGAGCTGCAGATCAAGATGGCGCAGGGCGCCAAGCCCGGCGAAGGCGGACAGCTCCCCGGCACCAAGGTCTATCCCTGGATCGCGAAGACGCGCCACACGACCGCGGGCGTCGGCCTGATCTCCCCGCCCCCGCACCACGACATCTACTCGATCGAGGATCTGGCCGAACTGATCCACGATCTCAAGAATGCAAACCGCAGCGCGCGCGTCAGCGTCAAGCTCGTCGCCGAGGTCGGCGTGGGCACGATCGCGGCCGGTGTCGCCAAGGCGCACGCCGACGTCGTGCTCGTGAGCGGCTATGACGGCGGCACGGGCGCCTCGCCCCAGACGTCGATCACCCACGCCGGGTTGCCGTGGGAGCTCGGCCTCGCCGAGACCCACCAGACGCTGGTACTCAACAACCTGCGCAGCCGCATCGCGGTCGAAACCGACGGACAGTTGAAGACAGGGCGCGACGTGGCCGTCGCCGCCCTGCTCGGCGCCGAGGAATTCGGCTTCGCGACCGCGCCGCTCGTGGCGACGGGCTGCATCATGATGCGCGTCTGCCACCTGAACACCTGCCCCACCGGCGTCGCCACGCAGGATCCCCGTCTGCGCGAGAAGTTCAAGGGCAAGCCCGAGCATGTCGTGAACTTCATGCGCTTCGTCGCCGAGGAACTGCGCGAGATCATGGCGCAACTCGGCTTCCGCACCGTCGAGGACATGGTGGGACGCGTCGACAAGCTCGAGCCGCGCCAGGCGATCGAGCACTGGAAGGCGAAGGGCCTCGACTTCACGAACCTGCTCTACGCGCCCGAGGTCGACCCGGACTGGGGTCGCTACTGCCAGGACGAGCAGGACCACGGACTCGACCGGTCGCTCGACGTGACGGACCTGCTCGACCTCTGCCGGCCCGCCATCGAGCGCGGCGAGGAGGTCGTGGCGGAACTCCCGATCCGCAACGTCAACCGCGTCGTGGGCACGATCACCGGCAGCGAGATCACGCGCAGGTACGGCGCCCGGGGACTGCCGGAAGACACGATCCGGCTGCACTTCCGCGGCTCGGCGGGACAGAGTTTCGGAGCGTTCCTGCCGCCCGGTATGAGCCTGTCGCTCGAAGGTGACGCCAACGACTACCTCGGCAAGGGTCTCTCCGGCGGCAAGCTCGCGGTGTTCCCGCCGCGCGAGGCGCGCTTCGTGGCCGAGGACAACATCATCGTCGGGAACGTCGCGCTGTACGGTGCAACGGGCGGCGAAGCCTACATCCGTGGCATGGCCGGCGAGCGCTTCTGCGTGCGCAACAGCGGCGTGCACGCGGTCGTCGAGGCAATCGGCGACCACGGCTGCGAATACATGACCGGCGGCCGCGTCGTCGTGCTCGGTGCCACCGGCCGGAACTTCGCGGCAGGGATGTCGGGCGGCATCGCCTACGTGCTCGACGAGCGCGGCGACTTCTCCGGCAAGGTCAACGCGCAGATGGTCGGCCTCCAGCGGCTGCAGGACACGGAGGAGATCACCGAAGTGCGCAGGCTGGTCGAGCGTCACCTCGCCCACACCTCGAGCGATCGCGCGCGCCAGGTGCTCGACGCCTGGGACGAGGCCGTGACGCGCTTCGTGAAGGTGATCCCGCGCGACTACAAGCGGATGCTCGAAG